>JBIHZW010000181.1:0-7558 GCA_044240245.1 Pseudomonas sp.
GGCACGGTCACTCAGACCTACAGCCTCAACTTACTTGCAGGTGGTAATGGCCCGCTGGCCTCAGGCATGAACAGTGCAGCCGGCCCAATCTATCTGTACAAGATCGGTACTGAGATCATCGGCTCCTCGTCGGCATCCCTGGCAGGGGTAGCGGTGGGCAATACCGTCTTCTCGCTGGCGGTGGATGCTGTAGCCGGGCAGGTGACTCTGACCCAGTTCCAAGAGATATCCCATGATTTGCCAGGCGCCAACAGCAACTACAGCAATCAGGAGGAGGTGCTGCTTGCTGGCAAAATCGGCTTGACCCTGACCGCGACCATCACCGACGGTGACGGTGACTTCGCCAGTGCCGACAAGACCCTGGATCTCGGCGGCAAGATCGCCTTCGACGACGACGGTCCGTCCGTGGGTAGCAACTTCGTGGTGCAACTGGATGATGATGCCCTGGCGAATGGCATAGCTGGTGGCCCCGGCGGTACCGACGATCCCGACTCGGTGAATGCCGGTGGTACTTTGCAGCACAACTTCGGTGCTGACGGTGCCGGTACGGTGAAATGGCTGGAATCCGGAGCTCCGGGCGGCTTCACCTACCAGGCAAGCCCGGATGGTTCGCAGCTGCTGGTTAAGCAGGGCGCTACCACTGTACTGACGCTGACGCTGAACACCGGCACGGGTGTCTACAGCGTCACCCAGAACGCGCCGATCCAGCATGCCAATGCCAACCTGGAGAATAATCAGGCGTTCACCCTGAACTATCAGGTCACTGACAAGGATGGCGACACGGCCACAGGCACGTTGTCAATCAACGTCGACGACGATACGCCGCTGGCCAAAAATGACACTGCTCATGTCGCCGAAGCCAGCGGTGTGGACTTCAATGTTGCTTTTGTTCTGGACTCCAGCGGCAGTATCAGCAACAGCGAATTCACCACCATGATGAATGCTGTAAAAGCGGCAGGGCAGGCGCTGTATGCCGGTACTGATGGTGATGTGAAGGTTACTGTCGTGGCGTTCTCGTCGACTTCGTTGTCCTATCCATCGGCCACTACTTTGGCGTCTTTCAATGCTCTGATTGACAACATCATTGCCAACCGGCCGTTCAGCGGGCAGACCGATTTCACTGATGGCATTCAGCAAACCATGGTGGCCTACAGCCCGATACCCGGCTGGAGCAACCAGGTGTTTTTCATCAGCGACGGTAATCCAAATGAGCAAACCGGCCCAGGAGGTACCTCGCTGACCACAACCACCGCTGCGGCTTGGAACAGTTTTGTCGATAACAATGGCATCAATGTCACCACTATCGGCGTCGGCGACGGCATCAATGCGGCCCGGCTACAGGATGTAGATGTCGACGGCAGTGGTTCTCCGATTCTGGTCACTAACTTCGATGGCTTGATTAATACTCTGCTCGACCAGATCAGTGGTGGGGTGGTAAGTGGCAACGTGCTGCTGGGTAGCGACAACGCAGTAGGCGGTGGCGACGATGATGCATTCGGGGCTGATGGTCCCGGGTATGTTCAGTCCATCGTCATCAACGGCGTGACATATACCTGGAACGGTATCGGCACGATAAATGTCAGCAGCGGCGGCAGCATTGCCGGTAATCAGCTGACAGATGTTTCTACAGGGCTTACTGGCAAACTTAGTTTTAACTTTGCCTCAGGCGCTTGGAGTTATACCGCCCCACAAAATGTGCTCGCCGACACCAGCGAAAGTTTCGGCTACACCATCGTCGACAAGGATGGCGACCCATCTAGTGCTTCTCTGACCATCAATATTGAGGACGCCTCTCCGGTTATCGGCCGAGTGGATGAGGACGAGCTGCCTGGAGGCATAACAGACGGTGACAGCGTAAATACAGTTGCTACCGGTAGTCTGGTTGATTTGTTGGTGGGTACCAATAGCGGGCTGTTCAGCCTGAATACCTCGCCTGCGATAATGCCGACAATAACCTCAGGCGGTGTCGCGGTCACTTATAGCTTCTCCGGCGACACCTTGACCGCCAAGGCGGGTAGCACCGAGGTGTTCACCCTCAAAGTGCTGAGCGATGGTACTTATACATTCACACTACTTGGCCCGCTGGATCACCCAAGTGCAGGCACCAACGACAACGAAATCCTCACGCTGAATCTGACCAATGCAATCAAGGCCACTAATGGTGTGAATCCGTTGCCGATTGCCGGCGATCTGTTGATCCAGGTTGAGGACGATGTACCTATTGCCTTTACTCCGGTCACGGCGTTGCTGGTTGATCAGGTCAGTGAAACCCGCTCCATAACAGCTGACCTGCGTTTCGAGGCTTCGGCAGGTGCAGATGGCCCAGATCAGGTTAATTTCTCCATCGTGCAGGGCGCTGCTGCTCGGGATGCCAGTGGCAACCTTCTGAGCCTCAACGGTCAACAGTTGTACCTGTTCTATGGCAGTGACCAATCCATCATCGAGGCTAAGACCAGTGCTAATGGAACTCTCGGTTATCGCATTGATATGGATGCCTCGACCGATAGCTACACGCTGACCACTTATGGCCCGATAGCCAATGGCACAGAAGTGTCTGCCACTAATCTGACCGGTGTCGGTGGCGGTAACTCTGCCTTCAAAGGATTGATCGACATGGGGGGCACAACATTTGATGCTCTGCTCTCGAGCACGGCAGGACAGAGCATCAATACCAATAGCAGTGAAATCGGCATTAGTGATGGCAACAGCATCAAGAATGGCGAGCAGTTGCGTATCGATCTGGTTAGCGGCCTGGCTACAGGAGGTGCTAATGGCACCGGTTTCACCTACACCAGCCACAACACCACCAATCGCTTTGCCCAGAAAGTGGCCTGGGTCAGCCCTAGCGGCGCAGGCACTGCTACCTTCGCGATAGCAGTGCTGTTGGCCGACAATGACTACAACTTTATCGGCGATGCGTCAGGTGAAACGACTCGTAACCTGGCTACTAGCAATATCCGTATCTACGCCATTGAAGGTGGCATAGAAGTGGACAAAACCAGCCTGGTTACTCTCACTGATCTGGGTAACTCGATTCGTGTGACGGGTATGCAGGAAGGGTGGTGGTACGAAGTCAGCTCCGCCAATAACTTCAGTGCCGTGCAGATCGATGGTGGCAACGGGCAAACGTTCAAATTAGGCTTCTTTGAATATGACCAGGCAAGTACCGGGCAGCCCATTAGCATTTCTCACAATATTGTGGGTATTGATGGCGATGGCGACAGTGTATCTAGCACCCTCAAGGCGACGTTGGTACCCGACTCGCTGTCGGTGGATGGAACTGCCGGTGTGGATAATCTAGTCGGCACTGCCAACGTTGATTATCTGTTTGGCCTAGGAGGTAACGACACGTTAAGTGGTTTGGCCGGTAACGATGTGCTTTCCGGCGGTGATGGTAATGACATCCTTATCGGCGGACTGGGTAATGATGTACTGGCCGGTGGCGCGGGAGCGGATATATTCCGTTGGCTTTCAACCGATACCTCGGGTGCTGACAAGGTGCTCGACTTCAACCCCACTGAAGGGGACAAGTTGGACCTTACTCAGTTGCTGATTGGTGAGGCCTACAACGCCGGATCACTGGATGATTTCCTTAGCTTCTCGGTAGTTGATAACAGCACAATTGTTGCGGTTAGTCCTACAGCAGGCGGCGCTGCAACCACAACCGTTGAGTTGACTGGCTTTAATGTCGCTGTTGAGTACGGTGTGACTCCGGGCGGTGGTGGCATCATTTCTGGAGGTGCTGATACAGCCAGTGTCATCAATGGGCTGTTGGGAGATAATGCCTTGCAGGTAGTGTGACGTTAGGTTGGTAGCCATGCTGAAGCCCGCAATCCTAATCAGATTGCGGGCTTTTTCTTACTTGGTTTCCTGAGGACTCATTCGGATGGTGGCAATATATCGGTTACAGCTGTTGTAGATACGCCACCACATCCGGCGCACCCGCAAGGCGCAGACCTTCCCCCAGCGCTGTGGCTTCGCTGGAGTGTTTGGGCAGTAGGAGGAATTCCGGTGAGCCTGGCGCGCCTAGCAGGGATAGGCGTGCATAGGGCAGGCCGTTATCCAGCAGTAGCGCCATAAATGCAGGATCGCTCCAGGCGGCATTGGGCATGCCCAGTACGTGGTAGTGCTGCTGCAGGTTGCTGAGGCCTTGCTCGCTCAAACGGTAATGGCTGAGTTCGGCTGGTAGGTTGGCCTCCAGTTCACGCCTGCGTGCGTAAGCGATGGCGCAGGCAAAAGCTTCGCTGTGATGCTCGCCGGCCCAGAACACACGGTCACCGCGCCAGCTGGCTTGGCGCAGGCTGATGCGCTCGCCCGCGAGAAAGCGCGGCAGCGCCTGGCTGATGGCTTTAACGAAGTCCTTGTAACTGATGATGCGTACCTGACGGCAAGGCTCGCTGGCGGCGAAAGCCTCGAAGCTGGCGTGGTTGGCTTGCTGGGGGTTGCAGGTCGATAGGCCGTCGATCATGCGCAGGTCGAACGATGACAGCTGCTGTTCTTGCGCTTCGATCACCCGCACCAGCATGGCGTGGGCTTGCGCCTTGTCTTCCTGAACCGGGCCGGAGAGTGCGCTGCGGGGCAGGTCTATCAGGCGGTGTAGCTGAGGGCCATCTTGCCAGCAAATACTGTCACGCAGTTGCGGCAAAGGGCTGAAGGGCAGGCGAAGCTGGCTGGCGCGCTCGAGTATCTGGCGTTGCCCACGGCCGATAAGGCCTAACCGTTGCGCTAAGGCACCGAGGCGTGAGCTGAGGGTGGAAGGCTGCTCAGACAGACTCATGGCCAGGTACGAACTCCAAAATCACCATTGCCAGTTTGGCAGAGCCCACGCGGCCCTGCACAAGCTTTATCGGCCGTAGCGACAGGTTTTTTATGGCCTGCCATCCCTGGCGGCCACCCTTTGGGCCGTCGCTGCGCGACGTTAAAAATTCCTCCCGGTAATTTTTTATGGCCGTCCGTCCAAGGCTGGATCCCCGGCGGGCTGTTGCTTGCGATGTTAAAAATGGCGCCCAGCCATTTTTTACCGGGCATGCGCGCGGCGTATGGCAAGATTGGTGCAGTCAGTTGCAAAGGTGCCTCCATGCCCAGTTTGGTGTTTGATATTGCGTTACCGGCCGAGCGCTTGCGCGTGGTCTATCAAGGGCGTGCCAACCGGATATTAGTGCAAAGTCGCGACGGACGGAGCGTCAGTGTGCCGGCTCACCATTTTCGGCCGTTTCTGACCCATGATGGGGTCTATGGTTCCTTCGAGCTCGAGTTCAGCGCGGCCGGTGAGTTACTCAGCCTGCGCCGCTTGGGCTGATAGCGCCGTGCGCCTCGCCTATCAGGTGCGCAGGCGGCTATAATCGCGGCCTTTGTAACTTTATCGAGCTAAGCCTGCCCATGTATACCCTGGCCCGCGAGCTGCTGTTCAAACTTTCCCCCGAAGCCTCCCATGAACTGTCCATCGACTTGATCGGTGCAGGCGGCCGTCTGGGGCTTAACGGTTTACTGACCAAGAGCCCCGCCGCGCTGCCAGTCAAGGTGATGGGGCTGGAATTCCCCAACCCGGTCGGTTTGGCTGCTGGCTTGGACAAGAACGGCGACGCCATCGATGGTTTTGCTCAGCTGGGCTTCGGTTTTGTGGAAATAGGCACCGTGACGCCGCGTCCGCAGCCGGGTAACCCGAAGCCGCGCTTGTTCCGCTTGCCTGAAGCTGAGGCGATCATCAATCGCATGGGCTTCAATAACCACGGCGTTGACCACCTGCTGGCCCGCGTCCAGGCGGCCAAATACAAGGGTGTGCTGGGTGTCAATATCGGCAAGAACTTCGATACTCCGGTCGAAAACGCCGTGGATGACTATCTGCTGTGTCTGGATAAGGTCTACCAACACGCCAGCTACGTCACCGTTAACGTCAGTTCGCCGAATACGCCTGGGCTGCGCAGCCTGCAGTTTGGTGACTCGCTCAAGCAGTTGCTCGAAGCCCTGCGCAAGCGTCAGGAAGATCTGGCTGCGCAGTACGGCAAGCGTGTGCCGCTGGCGATCAAGATCGCGCCAGACATGAGCGATGAAGAAACCATCGAAGTTGCCAATGCGCTTATTGAGGCCGGTATGGATGCGGTGATTGCCACCAACACCACCCTGGGCCGCGAAGGTGTACATGGCTTGGAATGTGCCGATGAGGCAGGCGGGCTATCTGGTGCGCCGGTGCGTGAGAAGAGCACGCATATCGTGCAAGTGTTGGCCGGTGAGTTGAAAGGCCGTTTGCCGATCATCGCAGTGGGCGGGATTACCGAAGGCAAGCATGCGGCTGAGAAGATCGCCGCAGGTGCCAGCCTGGTGCAGATTTACTCCGGCTTTATCTACAAGGGCCCAGCATTAATTCGCGAGGCGGTCGATGCGATTGCTGCGCTGCCGCAGAAGCCTCAGGCCTAAATCCTGCGGGCAATAAAAAATGGCCTGGAGCCATTTTTAACGTCGCGAAGCGACGGCCCGAAGGGTTGCCGCCATGGATGGCAGGCAATAAAAAGGGCTCCCTAAAGGAGCCCTGGGCTTGCGCCCGCCGCTCGGATGGAGCGCGCATGGTGAGTCGGTAGGTTCCTGAATCAGCCGACAGCGTGAAGTTCGTTGAGTCGATGGATGCCGGCGGTGCCGGTCATGCCGTCCCAATTGTCACCGCGGCCTTCGCGCCAGCCGTTTAACCAGGCTTGGCGGACAGAGGGGAGGGTGAATGGACAGAGTTCGCGGGATTTACCACTGATGCCGTATTGATAGCCGCGCAAAAAAGCTCTTTCTAACGGATCACGCTTAAGTCTTCTCATAGGGTGAAGCCCTCAATGTTGACTGTTATGTCCCTTAAACCTTGTAGCAAGGTCAGGCAGAAACGTTCTGCCTACGGAGTCCGCTGCCGGCGTCGCGAGCCTCCTTGCCAGCACCGTTGCAGTGTTGGCCTAGGTAGATTTCTAACGAATGCGCGGGTGCCTGTGAATGACCGTTTCGTCATAAGGCCGTAACCTTTTTGAGGGTCGGGCCATAAGGCGGTGCGGCGCCTACCCGGAGTTATCGCTGTAACGCCTATGCTGTGGGCGTATGCGCTGGATATGCTGGTGTTTTGCTATCGCGAATTAATTGCGATTGAGACTGTTGTTTATTCCGACGAAGGGTCGCGCTGCGATGCTTTGTCACTTATTTTGGCCGTGCTGATTTGTCTGCGCGCCGTTGATTGCCTTAGGCACTGGAAACTCCCATGTCGGATCGTTACGAAATCTTCCTCACTTGCCCCAAGGGCCTCGAAGGCCTGCTGCTTGAAGAAGCCAGCAGCCTCGGCCTTGAAGATGCGCGTGAGCACACCTCGGCTATTCGTGGCATGGCCGACATGGAAACCGCCTACCGCCTGTGCCTGTGGTCGCGCCTGGCCAACCGCGTTCTGTTGGTGCTCAAACGCTACAGCGTGCAGGACGCCCAGAGCCTCTACGAAGGCGTGCTGGAGGTCGACTGGTTCGAACACCTGGAATCCACCGGCAGCCTGGCGGTGGAATTCAGCGGCAATGGCTCGGGTATCGACAACACCCATTTCGGC
>JBIHZW010000018.1:0-23022 GCA_044240245.1 Pseudomonas sp.
GATCTCGCGCATGGAGTTCGAGAAGCGTGGTTCCATCCGCTTCAACTCTGCGGCCATCATGTCGCTGTGCCGGCATGACTGGGCGGGTAACGTGCGCGAGCTGGCCAACCTGGTGGAGCGTATGGCGATCATGCATCCCTATGGCGTGATTGGCGTAGGCGAGCTGCCGAAGAAATTCCGTCATGTCGATGATGAAGACGAGACCCTGGTTGCCAGCCTGCGTGAGGATTTGGATGAACGCGCCACCATTCTGGCCGGTTTGCCGGGCGTGGATTCGATGGCCATGTTGCCGCCTGAGGGCCTGGACCTGAAGGATTACCTGGGCAACCTTGAGCAGGGCCTGATTCAACAGGCGCTCGACGATGCCAGTGGTGTGGTCGCGCGTGCTGCCGAGCGTTTGCGCATTCGTCGTACCACTCTGGTCGAGAAGATGCGCAAGTACGGCATGAGCCGACGTGATGATGAGGGGCTGGACGACTGACCCTTCTGCGTCAGGCAATCGTCAGTGACTTGGCGCTTGCCCCTCCAATAAAGCCGAAGGTTTGACGAAACCTTCGGCTTTGTTTTTTATAGCATTGATTTGAAAGGATATTTTTTCAGGCACGGGTATTGCTATCTCTCTTGCAACTGACTGTCTTATGACGGCTCGCTGCGCGAGAGAGAACCATGAACGCTAACGCCCAACGCCCTGAAGAATCCGAAGCGCCGGCTCCCGTGGAGCAGGCCAGCCGTGCCGGGCTCGAACAGGCTTTTGCCTTGTTCAACCAGATGTCGACCCAGCTCAGCACCAGCTACAGCATGCTGGAAGCGCGGGTGACCGAGCTCAAGGGCCAATTGGCGCTGGTCAGTGCCCAGCGGATGCAGGAGCTGGCCGAGAAAGAGCGTCTGGCTCACCGCCTGCAGAGCCTGTTGGATCTGTTGCCCGGTGGGGTGATCGTTATCGATGGCCAGGGCGTGGTGCGCGAGGCCAACCCGGTGGCGCGCAACCTGCTCGGACAGCCCCTGGTGGGCATGCTCTGGCGCCAGGTGATCGCGCGTAACTTCGCTCCGCGTGAGGATGACGGCCACGAAATCTCGCTGAAGGATGGCCGGCGTTTGTCGATTGCCACCCGTTCCTTGCATGCCGAGCCTGGTCAGCTGGTGCTATTAACCGATCTGACAGAAACCCGGCGCTTGCAGGATCAATTGTCCCGTCATGAGCGTTTGTCTGCTTTGGGCCGCATGGTTGCTTCTCTGGCTCACCAGATCCGCACGCCACTTTCCGCTGCCCTGCTCTATGCCAGCCACCTGACCGAGCAAGTGCTGCCAGTTGAGCAGCAGCAGCGTTTTGCTGGCCGCCTGAAAGAGCGCCTGCACGAGCTGGAGCATCAGGTGCGCGACATGCTGATCTTCGCCCGTGGTGAGCTGCCGCTGCCGGATCGCCTGGCGCCCAAGGCTCTGTTCGATGCGCTGCGCAGTGCCGCCGAACCCCATGTGCTGGATATGCAGGTGCGCTGGCAATGCGACAGCCGCGCGGGCGAGCTGCTGTGCAACCGCGACACTCTGGTGGGCACCGTACTCAATCTGATCGAGAACGCGATTCAGGCCGGTGGTCGTGAGGCGCGTTTGAAGATTCATCTGTATCAGCGCGGCGAAATGCTGCGCCTGTGCATCAGCGACAACGGCCCAGGCATCGACAGCGCGACGCTGGCGCGGCTTGGCGAACCCTTCTTTACCACCAAAACCACCGGCACCGGGCTTGGCCTGGCCGTGGTCAAGGCAGTGGCGCGCGCCCATCAGGGCGATGTGCAGCTGCGTTCGCGGCCGGGGCGTGGCACCTGCGCCATTCTCACCTTGCCGCTGCTTGGTGCTACGCACCCTTTGATTCAGGAGTAACCATCCATGGCGAGCAAAATTCTGTTGGTCGAAGATGACCGCGCCTTGCGCGAGGCACTGGCCGATACCTTGGCGCTGGGTGGGCATGATTACCGCGCGGTGGATTGCGCCGAAGCGGCACTGTTGGCGATTGCCGAAGAGCCCTTTGGCCTGGTGGTCAGTGACGTAAACATGCCCGGCATGGATGGGCATCAATTGCTCGCGCAGATTCGTCAGCGTCAGCCACAGCTGCCAGTGCTGCTGATGACTGCGTTCGGCGCGGTGGAGCGGGCGGTGGACGCCATGCGTCAAGGCGCAGCGGATTATCTGGTCAAACCATTCGAACCAAAGGCGTTGCTGACGCTGGTGGATCGGCATGCACTGGGCCGGGTTTCTGCCAGCGAGCAGGACGGACCAGTTGCCGAGGAGCCCGCCAGCGTGCAACTGCTGGCTCTGGCCACACGGGTGGCGCAGAGCGATTCGACGGTATTGATCACGGGCGAATCCGGTACCGGTAAAGAGGTGCTGGCGCGCTTTATCCACCAGCAGTCGCCACGCGGCAGCAAACCCTTTATCGCCATTAACTGCGCGGCGATTCCGGACAACATGCTCGAAGCCACGCTGTTCGGCCATGAGAAAGGCGCCTTTACCGGGGCAATCGCTAGCGCGCCGGGCAAGTTCGAACTTGCCGAGGGCGGCACTATTCTGCTCGACGAAATTTCCGAGATGCCACTGGGCCTGCAGGCCAAGCTGCTGCGCGTACTGCAGGAGCGCGAGGTAGAGCGGGTTGGTGCGCGTAAGCCGATTACCCTGGATATTCGCGTGCTGGCCACCAGTAACCGCGATCTGGCTGCGGAAGTGGCGGCGGGGCGCTTCCGTGAAGACCTTTACTATCGCTTGTCGGTATTTCCACTAGCCTGGCAGCCACTGCGTGAGCGCCCTGCGGACATCGTGCCGCTGGCCGAGCGTCTGCTGGCCAAGTACGTGAAGAAAATGAACCACGCGCCGATTCGGCTTTCCCCGCAGGCGCAGATGAGCCTGATGAGCCATAGCTGGCCGGGCAATGTGCGCGAGCTGGATAACGCCATTCAGCGCGCGTTGATTCTGCAGCAGGGCGGCCTGATTCAGCCGCAGGACCTTTGCCTGCTGGCACCTATTGGTTCGACCGTAACACCGCCTGCGCAACCGTTGTTGGCGGTGGTGGTCAATAGCGCACCTGCGCCGCAGGACGCCTCGCCGGCAGAGGCCGGTGCCTTGGGCGATGATCTGCGCCGGCATGAGTTTCAGATGATCATCGATACCCTGCGCGCCGAGCGCGGCCGCCGTAAGGAAGCCGCCGAGCGCCTGGGCATCAGCCCGCGTACCTTGCGCTACAAGCTGGCGCAGATGCGTGATGCCGGAATGGATGTGGAAGGTTATCTGTTTGCCAGCTGAGCCGTTGTGGATGGGCTCTAAGCGCTGTACTTGATCGGGGTAGGCCGTAATCGGACTACCCCGTTTGCGTGGCGGATCAGTCTTTCCAGGGTTCTGGTGCGCCCAGTAGGCGGCCCATGGCGCCGTACAGCCCCAGCTCTTTGAGCACTGCCAACTCGCCTTCGGTCTCCACCATCTCGGCAATCAACGGCAGGTCAATGCTGTTGGTGGCGCGGAACACCGCCTCGATAAACATGCGCTTGTCGCTTTCCTGATCGATGGCGCGGATATAGGTGCCATCGAGTTTCAGGTAGGCCAGGCCCAGGTGGGTCAGGTTACCGATCAGGCTGAAGCGCCCGCCGAAGTGTTGCAGGCCCAGACTGAAGCCGGTATCGCGGATGCCCTGACTCAGGGCTTCCAGCTCAGCGGCAGGCGGCAGGTGACGCTCGTCTACTTCCAGGGTCAGCAGGCTGGCTTGCTGCGGGTGTTGCCTGAGGATTTCGAACATGCGCTTGAGGGTTTCGCTATCGCGCAGGGTCGCGGCCGACAGGCTCAGTGCCAGGGGCGCTGCATGTTGGCTCAGATGCGCCAGGCTGTGTTCGAGCATGGCCAGGTCAAAGCGCGCGGTCCAGCCCAGGCGCTCGATCCAGGGCAGGAAGCGGCCGGCGGCAATCGCTTCGCCTTGTGGGTCAAGCAGGCGCGCCAACACTTTGTGATGCAGCAGCTGGTTGCGGTCGGCGCATTGCGTGACGGGCTGGAAATACAGCTGCAGCTTGCGCTTGTTTAGCGCGTCGTCGATCCAGGTGCGCCAGTCGTGCAGGCCATGAGTTGGTTGCGCGTTGTAGTCGTCCAGGCGTACCCAGTGGCGGCTCGGGTCGTTCTGCGCTTGCGCCAGGGCCTGATCTGCGCGGCCGATGACCTGGCTGGGTTCTTCGCCAGGGCGGAAGGCGGCAATGCCCATATGCGCCACCGGCGTGCAGTCGCTGGCACCGGTCTGGCGCAGGCTTTCCAGCCCGGTGTGCAGCTCGCCGGCGAGCAGGTCGGCTTCTTCGCTGCCAATGCCAGGGGCCAGCAGGCTGAATTCGCCACCCCGGCTGCGTGAGGCCAGCCAGTCCGAGCGGTTGGTTTGATTGAGCAGGCGCTTGAGCAGCTCGCCAATGGCGGCAATCAGGGCGTCGGTCTGCTGGCCGCCGAGGCGCTGGTTGAGCCCGCCAAGGTCGTTGACCCGCAGCAGCAGCAGATAGCCTTCGGCATTCTGTTCACTGACCACCAACTGGTGGGCCAGGCGGATATCGAACAAACGGCGGTTGGCCAGGCCGGTGATGCTGTCCTGGTAGGCCTCTTCACGCAGTTTTTCGCTGCGTGCGGCTTCTTCGGCGAACAGGGTTTTCAGCTTTTCCACCATCTGGTTCATGGCGGTGACTACGCGTTTAAGTTCCGGGGTGCGCGGTACCTTGGGCAGGGTAAGGAATTCGCGGCGGGTGATGGCCTGGGCCTGCTGCACCATGTTGTCCAGCGGGCGCAACTGGGTGCGCAGCAGCCAGCCGCCGAGTACAGCGCTGACCAGGCCGCAGAGCAGCAACCAGATCAGGCTGCCGATGGCGCTGTCCCAGAGTTTGGCCAGGGCGAATTGCGGGTGGCTGAGCACCTCGACCCGAGCGGCCTGTTCCCAGCCGCGCATGATCAGCGCATCGCCGCCCTGGGGTTGCAGGTCGACCAGCTCGCTGAACCAGGCGGGAACGGTTTCTGCGCTGGCATCGTCGCTACGCCGTTCGACAATCACTTCATCATCGGGAATGCGCACCACGCGGATGCTGGTGAAATAGCCGCTGTCGAAGATCGAGCTGACCATCAGCTCGATCATCGCCGGGTCATCCACGTGCGGGGTCATCGACAAGCCCAGCGCGGTCGCGGCGTCCTGGGCATGGGAGCGCAGCTGGCTGAGCAATTGCTCACGCGAGCTTTCCACCCCGGCGATAAAACTGCCGGTAAAGGCCACTACCAGGAACAGGCAGATGGCGAGAAATAGCTGCTTGAGTAGAGACATAGGTTCCTCCTAGCCTTCGCCGATGGCGAAGCCCTCCGTGCGCATTTTTTTCAAGATGTCCTGCCAGCGCGAGAGCTTCTTGGAATCGCTCTTTCTGCTGGTGGAACCCGGGAGATAGAGGCCTTCGGCGTTGAATGCATAGACCGGCAGCAGGTCTTTACGTTGCGAGGCGGGTTTTATTTCATTGATCAGGTTGTCCAGCACCAGTGGCTCGGCACCGGGGCTGGCGTAGTAGGTCAGGACCATATGCGCCTGGTTGTAATTGAGTGCCTTGACGTAAGTGATGCGCAGTTTGTCGCTGGGGATGCCGAGGCGGCGCAGGGTGAAGTATTTGGCGATGGAATAGTCTTCGCAGTCGCCTTCGCCCTTGACCAGCATCTCGATGGGCGTGGCCCAGTAATCGTTCTGTTTCCACAGACGGATATCGTCGGTAAAGCGGATCTGCCGATTGAAGAAGCGGTTGACCTCGGTGAGCTTGTCTCTTTCGCTGCTGCTGCCACTGGCCTTGATTTGCGCTTCCCAGGCCTGGATGCGCTGCTTGGCTGCGCCGAGTTTGCCGTAGCGGCTTTCGGCATTTTGCAGGATCACGCCGAAGTCCCAGTTGGCCAGGGCGCTGGCCAGACCGATCAGCAGGATGCAGCCGCCTAGCAACGCTCGGTTGAGGCGCTTGAACCATCCATGAGTAAGCTGACGGGGTGGCATGTACCGCGCCTCGGCCGGGGATTGGGAAAGTCTAGGTGGTGCTGCTGATTTTTGCCGCGCTGAATATACCGAATGTCGGCTGGCGTGGTGCTTAGGCTTTGTCCCGAGTTTTCTGGCTGAGGATATACAAGCTAACCAGCACCGCGCTGGTCAGCATAAAGGCTCTGGCCCAGAACAACGGAACCAGGTAGCACGACAGGCCGATGCTCAGCCACATCAGGCTGATGGCGTAGACCTTGCCCTTGAGCGGAATGCCCTGGCCTTCGAGGTAGTCGACGATCCACGGGCCAAGCTGGCGGTGATTGACCAGCCACAGGTAGAAACGCTTCGAGCTGCGCATAAAGCACGCGGCAGCCAGCAGCAGAAAAGGCGTGGTGGGCAGTACAGGAAGGAAGATGCCGATTACCCCCAGCGCCACGCTCAACCAGCCGATGGCCAGCAGAACGTAGCGAATAGCGGGGTTGCGCTGCTCTTGAACAGGCGGCACCCGAATCTCACGCGCCATGGCGCGTGCTTAGTGGTGGCGGGGCTTCAGGAGGGCCGGCTTTTCTTCCGGCGCATGGCACAGCAGGAACAGCGCAGTCAGCAGCTCAGGGATCTGCTCGACCATGCTGTCGACCAGGTCGCGGTCACGGGCGATTTCGGCGAATTCAGGCTGCTCATCGAACAGGCCGGAACCGACCATGATCGGCAGTAGCAGCTCGCTGACTTCATCTTCGGCGTCGTCGAACCACACCGCTTCACGCAGGAACACCCCTTCCATAAAGCCGATGCACCAGCCGCGCAGGTCGGAATCGTCCGGCTCTTCGCCCAGGTCGAGTTCGCACGGTACGTCGGGTTCATCGTCGCTAGCGAGTTGGCGGGCGATATGGCTTTGCAGCTGGATCAGGGTCGCTTCGATCTCTTCGCGCTCGGCATCACTGCGGTAGTGCGGCGGCTCGGAGAACAGTGCGTCAATCCACTCACGCTCTGGCACCGGCTGTGGGCAGATCGACAGGGCGGTCAGGTAGCCGTGGGCGGCGATGTAGTCCAGTGCCTCATCATGCAGCTCATCGGCATCGAGGAAGGCTTGCAGGCGGGAGAGTTGCTCGGCGAAGGACATCGGGGGCTACCTTGAAGGAGTAAACGAGGGTCGATTCTAGTCGACCGCAGCCACAGCGGCCATAGCCGCGGGCCACGGCTGGCGAAAATCGGATCAAACTCCGCCATGCCTGCGCGTGCCCGCGCGGCACTTGCGTATAATGCGCGGCTTGTTTCGGAGACCCTTCATGCTCGAGCACGCGCAACGCATCCTCAAAGACGTATTCGGCTACGACAGCTTCCGTGGCCGTCAGGGTGCGATTATCGAGCGCGTGGCCAGTGGCGGCGATGCCCTGGTGCTGATGCCCACTGGTGGCGGCAAGTCGCTGTGTTTTCAGGTGCCGGCCCTGCTGCGCGAAGGCCTGGCAGTGGTGGTGTCGCCGCTGATTGCACTGATGGACGATCAGGTTGCCACCCTTGATGAGCTCGGTGTGGCGGCCGCAGCGCTGAACTCCACCCTGAACGCCGATGAGCAGCGTGAGATTGCCGAGCGGATCAAGCGCGGTGAGATCAAGATGCTCTACCTGGCCCCTGAGCGGCTGGTGCAGCCGCGCATGCTGAGCTTTCTGCAGAACCTCGACATTGCCCTGTTCGCCATCGATGAGGCGCATTGCGTGTCGCAGTGGGGGCATGATTTCCGTCCGGAATACCTGCAGCTGGGCCAGCTTGCCGAGCTGTTCCCCAACGTGCCGCGCATCGCCCTGACGGCTACTGCGGACATGCGTACCCGTGAGGAAATCGTTCAGCGTCTGCATCTGCAGAATGCCGAGCGTTTTCTGTCGAGCTTCGACCGGCCGAATATCTTCTACCGCATCGTGCCCAAGGAGCAGCCGCGCAAGCAGCTGCTGAGCTTCCTGAGCGCGCGCAAGGGCGATGCCGGCATCGTCTACTGCCTGTCGCGCAAGAAGGTCGAAGAGGTCGCCACGTTCCTTTCCGAGCAGGGTTTCCCGGCGTTGCCGTACCACGCCGGTCTGGCCAACGAGTTGCGCGCCTATCACCAGAAGCGCTTTCTCAACGAGGAAGGGCTGATCATGGTGGCGACCATCGCCTTCGGCATGGGCATCGACAAACCCAACGTGCGTTTTGTCGCCCACCTCGATCTGCCGAAATCCCTGGAGGCCTATTACCAGGAAACCGGTCGCGCCGGCCGTGACGGTTTGCCGGCGGATGCCTGGATGGCCTACGGCCTGCAGGATGTGATCTTTCTCAAGCAGATGCTCAACAACTCCGAGGGCGACGAGCGACATAAGCGCGTTGAACAGCACAAGCTCGATGCCATGCTGGCGTTGTGCGAGGAAACCCGCTGCCGGCGGCAGGCGCTGCTGGCCTATTTCGATGAGGACATGCCGCAACCCTGTGGGCACTGCGACAACTGCATCGATGGCGTGCAGACCTGGGATGCCACCGAGCCGGCGCGCCAGGCGCTCTCTGCGATCTATCGCACCGGCCAGCGCTATGGCGTGGGGCACCTGGTTGATGTGCTGCTTGGCCGCGATAACGAAAAGATCCGCGGTGTAGGGCATCAGCACCTGGCGGTGTTCGGTATTGGCAAGGCGCTGGCCGAGGGCGAATGGCGTTCGCTGTTCCGCCAGCTGGTGGCGCGCGGCCTGGCCGATGTCGACCTCGAAGGCTTTGGTGGCCTGCGCCTGGCCGACAGTTGCCGGCCCTTGCTCAAAGGCGAGGTGACGCTGCAATTGCGCCGTGATCTGAAACCGCAACAGAGCGCCAAGGCCTCCAGCAGCGCCGCCAGCCAGCTGGTGCGTGGTGAGGAACGTGGCCAATGGGAAGCGCTACGCGCCTTGCGCCGCAAGCTGGCAGAAGAGCATGGCGTGCCGCCTTATGTGATCTTCCCCGATGCCACCTTGCTGGAAATGCTGCGCAGCAAGCCCAGTACCCTGGCCGAGATGGCGCGGGTCAGTGGTGTCGGCGCGCGCAAGCTGGAGCGTTATGGCGAGGCCTTTCTTGCCGTGCTCGGTGCGGATGATGGAGCGCCGCGTGCGGTGGTCGACTTGCGCCACGAACTGGTCAGCCTGGCCCGTGCCGGCATGACTCCAGCACAGATCGCCAGCCAGCTCAGCTGCAGCGAGAAGAATGTCTACGGCCTGCTGGCCGAAGCCATTGGTCGTCAGCAGCTGTCCCTAGAGCAGGCGCTGGATGTGCCCGAAGCATTGCTGGGGGAAATCCAGGATGCCTTCCTCGATGGCGAAGGTGAGCTGCCGCCGGTAGCGGCGATCAGCGAGCAGTTTGCCGGGCGCGTTGAGCTGGGCATCCTGCACTGCGTGCGGGCTGCATTGCAGGCGGAGTTCGAGGCCTGAGTGACCCGGTTTGGGCTGCAGCTCTTGGCAGGGCTGCGGCTTGTGACGTGGGGAACGAGCGACTAAGGTGTTGTCAGCCACCCAGCTGTAGAGGTTCCGGTGCCGCTTTCCCATGCCTGGCTAGACGATGTTCGCCCCAGTCCCTACGCGGATCAGCTCGCCTTGGGCTTTCGCCTGCTGCGCTTCTCCCGGCCGCTTGAGCAGGAGTACCGCGACTCCCTGCGTGAAGACACCTTTGAGTTGAAACGCATCGCGCTGAGTGTGGGCATTCTGGTGTGGCTGGCCTTTGCCGCGTTCGATTTTTTCCTGATCAAAGCGCCCGAGGTGTGGTGGATGCTCGCCATACGCCTGGTGGTCTTGTTGCTGCTGTGCCTGTTTGGCTGGCTGCTGGTTCAGCGCAAGCATATCCACCTGCTGCAGCCGCTAAGCCTGGTCAGTTTGCTGGCCCTTGGCGTGGCGGCGTCCTTGGTGGTCGGCATCGCCCATCGAGTGGACCCCAGTTATCCCTATGAGGGGTTGTTGCTGGTCTGCATGGCCGCCTATTTTCTGGTGGGTTTGCGTCTGATCGAAGCGCTGTGCTGCTCCTTGCTGGTGCTGCTGGTCTACGTCTGCGTCGAGTTGCTGGTGGCTGCTTTGCCGCTGCCTCGGCTGATCAATAACACCCTGTTTCTGCTGTTCGGCAACCTGATGGGCGCGGTGGGTTGTTACCTGCTGGAGTTCAAATCGCGCGAGCATTTTCTGATCAGCCGGCTGATGCGCGTATTGGCCGATCACGACAGCCTGACCGGCTTGCACAACCGTCGCAGTTTCAACCGCCAGTTCGAGCGTCTGTGGCGTCAGGCGCAGCGTGAGCATCGCAGCCTGGCGCTGCTGCTGTGCGATGTCGATCACTTCAAGGCCTACAACGATCACTACGGCCACCAGGCCGGCGATAACGTGTTGCAGCGCATTGGTAGCCTGCTACAGGACGCAGCGCGGCGCCCGCTGGACATGGCCGTGCGCCTGGGCGGCGAAGAGTTTGCCGTGCTGCTCTACGACATCGGCGAAGCCGAAGCACGGCACCACGCCGAAGCGCTGCGCGAGACCCTGCAGACCCTGAATATCCAACATGCCGGCTCTGCTACGGCGAGCATGCTGACCATGTCGATTGGCATTTCCTGCATCCAACCCGCCGCAGGTGGCGCGCTGGCGCAGCTTTACGAGCATGCGGATCGCGCGCTTTATGAAGCCAAGGCGTTTGGCCGCAATCAGGTCGTGGCCTGAGAATCTAGGAGGCGGTGGCCGATTTTGCCGCTGTGCTTGGCGCCTGTGGTGAATGCCTGGAGCGAAGTCGCGGTGCTAGCATCGCTGAGGTTTTTTCCTTGAGTGATTGCTCCGATGGATCGACTGATTCAGGCCAACGGCCAGCCGCATTACGGCATCTTTCCCGCCGCGCCGGGGTTGATCAATTACCGCGATTTCGACTTTCGCTCACCCATGGGCCGCAAGCTGGGCGCGTTGGCCAAATGGCGGCGTTTCCATCAATTCCAGTATTTCGGCCTGATCAGTGATGAGCTAATTGGCGGCTGCGCCCTGGCCAACCTCAGCCTGCTGGGTGTGGGCTTTGTCTATCTGTTCCATCCCGCCAGCGGGCGCATGATCGAGCGCCAGTTCAAGCTGCCGCTGGGTTTTGGCAGCCAGTTCTCGCAGACCCCGGATCAGGGCGTGTGCGAGGTGCGCAGCTGCGGCAATCTGTTGCGCTTGGAGAACAGTGCCGCATTGAAGGAAAAGCGTCTGCTGGTGGAGCTGGATGACGGCACACGCATCGACGCCTGTTTCTCTGAGGCAGAGCCTGCTTTTCAGCCGATGTGCATCAATACGCCGACGGCGGTCAATGGTTGGGTCTATGCGCAGAAGGTGGCGGGGGTGCGCTGTACGGGGCAGGTGCGCAGTACGCTGGGGGATTTCGACCTGGCTCAGATCGGCGCCTTCGCCCACCACGACTGGTCGGCCGGTTATATGCGTCCGGAAACCCACTGGAACTGGGCGTGCCTGTCAGGCCTGACGGGTGAGCAGCGGGTGGGGTTGAACCTGTCCTGCGGGGTCAATGAAAGCAGTTTTACCGAGAACTGCTTCTGGCTGGATGGCGAGCTACTCAAGGTTGACAGCGTGCGCTTTGCCTTTGACCGCGACCAGCCGCTGCAGCCCTGGTTGATCAACTCCTATGACGGTCAGGTGGAGCTGCGCTTCGAGGGCCGTGGCATGCATAAGGAGCGGCTGAACGTGGGGCTGCTGGCGAGCAACTTCAAACAGATTTTCGGCCAGTTCAGCGGCGTGCTGCGACCGATTGGTCGGCCGGAAGTGCGCATCGACAACCTCTGGGGCTTTGTTGAAGATCAGTATGTAAAGTGGTGACTAGCAGGCCGTTGAAACTACCTGCGTTGGCAATACTGCGTTAAAAACAGGCTCGGAATGCTCATTTACACCAGTAAACTCCGCTTCCTCGCCAGTTTTTGCCTTGTCTTGCCGGCCTCGCCTACGTTTCAACGACCTGCTAGGCCTTTTACAGGCTTGCCTCGTTAAAAGGGTTATGGTTAGCTGGCTAATAATTAGTTTTTTATAGTTAAGAGCCGCTGTCCATGTCGCATACCGATCAACACCGTTTTGCCATGCAAGTTGCCCAACTTTCCCGCGCCTGGCGCGCCGAACTGGATCGTCGTCTGGTCGGCCTGGGGCTGTCGCAAGCCCGCTGGCTGGTGCTGCTGCACCTGGGGCGATTTGCCGAATTGCCGACCCAGCGCGAATTGGCGCAGAGCGTCGGCGTTGAAGGGCCGACCCTGGCGCGCCTGCTCGACAGCCTGGAAGCCCAGGGCCTGGTCAGCCGCCAGGCGGTACCTGAAGACCGTCGCGCGAAGAAGATTGCCCTCAGCCCACAGGCCCGCCCGCTGATTGAGAAGATCGAAGCGATCTCCGCGCAATTGCGCCAGGAAGTGTTCGCCGGCATTGATGAAGACGAATTGCGCCGCTGCCAGAAGGTCCATGCCCAGGTGTTGAGTAACCTGGAAAAACGCTGATGCGTGACGACCTGCAGGCCCTGCAGCAACGCTTCGGCCCGCGTTACCCACAATGGCTGCTGGCTTTGTTGATGGTCGGCAGCATGGCCATGGTCTTGGCCTCCACCAGTATCAATGTCGCCTTGCCGGCGATCATGGCGGATTTCGCTATCGGTCGGCCGCTGGCGCAGTGGCTGTCCACCGGTTTTCTCGCCGCCATGACCGCCGGCCTGCTGTTGGCCGCATGGGCCCACGCACGTTTTGGCGCGCGGCGTACGGCGCAATTCGGCCTGCTGTTGTTTATCCTCAGTTCATTGTTGGCGCTGGTGGCTCACGCCGCCTGGCAGCTGATTGCCCTGCGCATCGTGCAGGGGCTGTGCGCGGGAATCGTGCAACCGTTGGCCATGGTACTGATCTTTCGCGTATTCGCTGATGGCGGGCGCGGCATGGCGCTGGGCATATATGGCCTGGGCGTGATGCTGGCGCCGTCGCTGGGGCCGGGGGTTGGCGGTTACCTGGTCGATCATTTCGGCTGGCCGTCAATCTTCTGGATGCCGCTGCCGATGTGCCTGCTGGCCATGCTCGCAGGGCAATGGTTGTTGCCCAGTGAACGTGAGCGCAGCACGCCGCGTCTGGATATTCAGGCCTTCGCCTGGTTGTGTGTGGCGATATTCGCTGCGCTGGGTTTTCTTGCCGAGGCGCAGCGCTTTGCCTGGTCGGCGCCGAGGGTTTGGTTGCCGGTCTGCCTCGCACTGCTGGCCGGTGTGGCATTTATCCTGCGCAGCCGGCGTGCCGCTCAGCCGCTGCTGCCCCTTGCGCTGTGGCGGCATGCCGGGTTTCGCAGCGCCAGCTGGGTCGCGTTGACCCTGGGCCTGGGCCTGTATGGTTCGACCTACCTGATTCCGCTCTATCTACAAACCGTCGAAGGCTTCAGCGCTGGGCGCTCGGGCCTGCTGCTGTTGCCGGCCGGGATATTGATGGGCATGGCGTCCTTTCTCGGCGGCTGGCTCAGTGATCGACTGTCTGCGGCAGTGCTGCTGATTGGCGGGCTGTTGATCTTTTCCTTGTCGGCGGCGGGGATGGCTTGGGTTGAGCAGGGCGCCTCATTCATTCAACTGTGTTTCTGGGCCTGCGTGGGGCGCATTGGTCTGGGCGTGTTGCTGCCGGCCTTGAGTACCGGTTCGCTGGATATCCTCAGCCCTGAGGAGCTGGCTCAGGGCGCCGGCGCCATCACCTTTGTCCGCCAGCTGGGCGGGGCATTCGGGGTCAATCTGCTGACCTTCTTTCTGGAATGGCGGCACAGCGCCGAAGGCGGCGATCACGTCGCAGAGATGCTCGCCTTCAAACAGAGTTTCTGGCTGGTGGCTGGGGTATTCGCGATCACGGTTTTGGCTGCCTGGGGCGTCAAATCGACAAAGCGCTGACAGCTAAACGGTAGTGTGATGGAGTTGTCATTTTCTTGACTGCGAGCCTATGCTTGCACCTGTGGTGGCTTTTTGCCAAGCGGCGGTTGGCCTTTGTCTATTCAGTTCGCCGTAATTATTGCCATGCACCAGCCGGGTTAAACACGGAGCGTACTTCCCACGGCATCATTTGCCGTCTTCTATACTCTCGCAAGCGCTGGGAGCGCACGTCCATGACGTGTAGTGGTGAGGGCTCAGGGGGCGGATTCATTGGGAGCGTTTTTATGGCAAAGGTTCGTCAATTACTGATCGGCCTGGCATCCAGCTCGGCCCTGTATTCGGGACTGGTTCCAGCACTTGGCCTGGGCGAAATCACCCTGCATTCGGCGCTCAGTCAGCCGCTGGATGCCGAAATCGAATTGTTTGATGTGGGCGACCTGACCGCTGAAGACATGCGCGTGCGCCTGGCGCCGGCCGAGGTGTTTAGTCGTTCCGGCGTCGACCGCCTGTATTTCTTCAATGACCTGCGCTTTACCCCGTTGCTGCGGGGCGGCAAGAGTGTGATTCGCGTGGTGTCGACTCAGCCGGTGCGCGAGCCTTACCTGAACTTTATCGTCGAAGTGGTACGGCCCAATGGCCAGTTGTACCGCGAGTACACCGTGCTACTCGACCCGCCTAGCTCTGCCGCCTATCGCAGCATGGCTGCGCCTGTAGCATCACCAGCGCCAGTTGCCGTAGCGAGTACGCCCCGTGCAGCTCCTGTCGAGCGTATGCGCCCGGCGGTATTACCCGTCGCGCAGCAGGGCAACACCTACAGCGTGGTGAGGGGGGACAGTCTGTGGAAAATTGCCACGCGCCTGGCCGCCGATGCCGGGCAGGTTGCCCCCCAGGCGCTGATGAACGATATCCATGCGCTCAACCCTCAGGCCTTTATCAATGGCGATATCAATCGCCTGCGTGCCGGTGCGCAATTGTTATTGCCCGACAGTGTCGTCAGCGCTTCGCCGGCAGTGGCCGATGCACCTGTCGCTGAAGCTGCTGCGCCAGCTGTTACGACCCCAGAGATTGCGCCAATAGTCAGTGCTGAACTGCCGACTGATCCGCCGGCTGAACAGCTGATCCAGGAGCAGACCCGTGTCGAGCAGGAGCTGGCCAGCCAGATTAACGAGACCCTGCAGTTGCAGCAGAGCTTGGCGCAGCTAGGCCTACAGGTGCAGCAGTTGCAGGAGCAGATGGCAGCGCGTGATCAGCAGATTGCCGGCTTGCAGGCCGAGTTAGCAGCGCGCCGCGCGAGTGCCGAAGCAAGCGCTGCGCCTGTGCTTGCTCCGGTCGCGGAAACGCCGCCGGTCACGAGCAACTGGCTGGCGATTATCACCGGTCTGTTGGCGCTGTTACTGGCGGGTGTAGCCGGCCTGTTCTGGCGTGGCAGAAAACCTGTCGAACCTGCGCCTATACCAGCCCAACCGGCGCGAGCTGTGATCGTGCCCAAGGTGCAAAGTGTTGCACCGGCTTTACCGGTGGCTCCGGCAGCCGCAGTGGCCCTCAATGTACGTGACGTACCGCGTGGCGGGCCGGTATGGCCTGCAGCGGGTGAAGATGCGCTGCAAAGTGCCAATGTGTATATCGCCTATGGCCGCCTGAGTGAGGCCGCCAGCACCTTGCGCAAGGCCTGGGAAGCGCAGCCGCAGCGCAGTGATATTGGCTTCCGCCTGCTGGAAGTACTGGCTTTGCTGGGCGATGCCCAGGGCTTTGTGGCCCATGAAGCATTGGTGCGAGCATCCGGCTTTACCCCGGCGCGGATCGACGAATTGAAAGCACGGCATGCCGAGCTGTTCAGCGCGCCGCCGGCCAGCCTGCTGGACGATGTGGTGCTGGAGCTGGACGAGGTCGAGGCGCCGCCGTTGGAAGAGGCCGCCAATGATGGCCAACTCAATCTGGATGATATGTCGCTGGACGCTGACTGGGATCTGGTCAGCCCCTTTGCCCCGGCGGTGCAGAGCAAACCGGCAGACAAGGCCAAGAGCAAGACCTCGGATATTTTCGAGCTGTCAGGCACTCGCGATGCACGCAGCCCGTTTGCCGAGTCGATGCTGGTGGAGGAAACCTCCAACGACGGTTGGGACGCGGATGAACTCAACGTGGCTTTCCTGGATGATCTCGATGAGCTGGCCGGCAACCGCGATAACCTGTCCAAGCTGAATATGGCCCTGGCCTATATCGAGCAGGGTAGCCTGGACAGTGCCTGCCAGATCCTCAATGAAGTGATCAGCGAAGGTGATGAGGAGCAGAAGCAGGAGGCGCGTCAGCTGCTGGCAAAAATCGCCTGATTCAAAACGCTGTTGCTCAACGCCCGCTAGCCTGCGCTACGCGGGCGTTTTTCTTCTGCTGACGTATGGCAGCTGCGCGTTATCATCGGCTTTTCATCCGCAGTGAGCCTGCCAATGTCTAGCCATAAAGCCGAAGTGGTCATCACCTATTGCACGCAGTGCCAGTGGCTGCTGCGCGCCGCCTGGTTGGCTCAGGAGCTGTTGTCGAGCTTTACCGATGACCTGTCCCGAGTCAGCCTGGAACCCGGCACTGGCGGGGTGTTTCGCATCACATGCGATGGCGTGCAGATCTGGGAACGCAAGGCGGATGGCGGCTTTCCCGAGGCCAAGGTGCTCAAGCAGCGGCTGCGTGATCAGATCGACCCGGCACGGGATCTGGGCCACAACGACCGCTGAGCGTTGTTGAGTCGCCCTTGGATCACTTGGCCATACGCGCCGAAATAAAGATCGCGCTGACAATCAGCAGGCCGCCGGCGAGCATGCGCAGGGTCGGCACTTCGCTGAACAGCAGCCAGGCGAAGGTAATCCCGTAGATCGGCTCCAGGGCGAAAATCACCGCCGTGGTGCGCGCCTTAAGCACCCGCAGGCTGGCTACAAACAGGCTGTGCGCCAGACCCGTGCAGAAGATCCCGAGCATGGCCATCCACAGCCAGTCCTGTGCTTGCACGCTGGGCAGGATTGGCCAAGCCAGCGGCATAAACACCAGCAGTACGGTGAGGTTCTGGTACAGCGCCGCCTGTACTGGCTCGACGCCACGGGTGCTGGCGCGGTTGAGCAGCGACAGCAGGGCGAACAGCAGGCCGGACAGCACTGCCCAGAGCAGGCCGCTGGTGGCCTGGCTGCTCAGGTCGAAATCCGGGGTGACCAGCACCAGGCCCAGGCACACCAGCGCCACCATGGCGTATTCGACCGGTCGGGTGCGCTCGCGGAACAGCAAACCTTCGAGCAGCACGGTAAAGGCCGGGAAACTGGCAAAGCCGAGAGTGGCGATGGCAACGCCGGAGATATGCACGGACTCGAAAAAACTCCACCAGTGACCGCCAAGCAGCAAGCCGCCGAGGGCCAGCAGGCTGGTTTGGCGCAAGCCGAGGCGGACCAGGCGAACGTTGCTGATCAGTTTGGCGAACAGCAGCAGAGCCGCCACGGCGAAGATGGCGCGCCCGGCGGAGATCATCTGCGGCGTGGTATTCGCCAGCTTGCCGAAAATCCCCGACAGACCAAATAGCAGGGCGCCCAGGTGAATTGCCCAGAGGGCATTACGTTGATTCATGCCAGGCGTGCGCCGTTCGGTAGCGGTTTGTCGAAGCCAGCCAGCACCACGCGGTTTTCGGCGTCATACACGCCGGTCACCAGCACCTCGGAGCGTATGCCGGCGATGCGTTTTGCAGCGAAATTGCACACGCACAGCACCTGGCGACCGAGCAGTTGCTCGCAGCTGTAGTGGGCCGTGAGCTGGGCGCTGGAGGTCTTGATGCCCAGCTCGCCGAGGTCCACTTCCAGCACGTAGGCGGGTTTTATGGCTTGTTCATTGGGGCGGGCGGCACGAATGGTGCCGACGCGCAGCTCCACCTTTTCGAAATCCTGCCATTCGATGCTTTGCATAGGCGACTCCTCGATTCTGCCGGGCAGTCTAGGTGCCTTGCTGTGCCCTTGTCTGTCTCAGGAGTCGCGGACTTTGTCGCCAGGCTCTCGTCGGTGGACGCAGGTGAATTAGTCAGTGCGGCGCAGTTGTCGAGGCGTAACGCCGAGATGCCGCGACAGGGCGGCACTGAAGGCGCTTTGTGAGCTGTAGCCAACCCGCGCGGCGATCTCGCCAATTGCCAGCTTGCTGCCTTGCAGCAGTTGCCGCGCCAGTTGCAGACGACGACTGCGCACATAGTCCATCGGCGTTTGCCCGGTCTCAGCGAGAAAGCGCGCGTGAAAACGCGCAGCCGACAGGCCGGCCAGGCGCGCCAGATCGGCAACCTGCAATGGGTGCGCGGCATGCTGGTCGATATGGGCATCCAACGCCGCCAGTGGTAGGCAGTTGCTTGCAGGGGCGGACGTATCAGCATTGGCCAGGCTGGCCAAGAGCAGGGCGGCGCCTTGCTGGGCGATCACCGGGTCATTGATCGGGCTGGCCGCCAGCCAGCTGACCAACTGGCTCTGCGCGGGATTCAGGCTGACGGCGGCGGGTTTTTCCAGCAGGCGGCGGGTAGCATCCAGATGCCGGCCCAGCTGTTGTTGCAGCCAGCTGTCTTCGGGTACGTCGAGCACCAGGCAGTGGCTGCCGTCTTTGCTGCCGCAGGCGTGCTGCGCATCGCTGGGCACCACGGCCAGGGTCTGGCGTTTCACCTGGCTGCCTTGGCCGGCCACCTCAAATTCCAGCAAGCCGCTTAGGCCAAAGACCAGTTGCGCATGGTCATGGCTGTGGCTGAGCAGTTCGTGACGGTAATGACGCAACGAGAGCAGCGAGGACATGGTGGGCTCCTTGTTCAGGCGCTAAGTCTACCCGCAGATCAGGTGTGCGCGTTGTCATTGAACTGCCACGCAGCTGTCATGGCTATTTCACTGGCGCTGCGCAGACTCGAGCAAACCCAGCCGGAGGTCGTCCATGACCAGCGCCCAGCTCGCCAAGCCCAGTCGCAAGCAACGTGTCCGTACCCTGTGGATTTCCGATGTGCACTTGGGCACCCGGGATTGTCAGGCCGAACACCTGGCGGCGTTTCTCAAGCGCTATCAGACCGATAAGATCTATCTGGTCGGCGATATCATCGACGGTTGGAAGCTGCGCAGCGGGGTGTATTGGCCGCAGTCGCACAGCAACGTGATCCGCCGCCTGCTGACCATGAGCAAGCGCGGCACCGAGGTGATCTACGTCACCGGCAACCATGACGAATTTCTGCGTCGCTACTCCAGCCTGATGCTCGGCAATATCCAGCTGGTCGACGAGGCCGAGCACCTCACCGCCGATGGTCGTCGGCTGCTGGTGATTCACGGTGACCAGTTCGATGTGATCACCCGCTATCACCGCTGGTTGGCCTTTCTCGGCGACTCGGCCTATGGCTTTACCCTGACCCTCAACCGCTGGCTGAATTTCTGGCGCAGCCGTTATGGCTACGGCTACTGGTCGCTGTCGGCGTACCTCAAACACAAGGTCAAGAGCGCGGTGAATTTTATCAGCGACTTTGAAGAGGCGATCGTCCATGAGTGTGCCAAGCGTGGCTTCAATGGTGTGATCTGTGGGCATATCCACCATGCCGAAATCCGCCCGATGGGCGATGTCGAATACATGAATTGCGGCGATTGGGTGGAGTCCTGTACGGCGTTGATCGAGCACCTGGATGGCAGCATTGAGCTGTATCGTCTGGCCGATGATCAGGCGCGTCAGCTGCAAGCAGCCCCGGTTGTGGCCGCTGAGCCGGCCCTGTGAGGATTCTGATCGTCTCCGACGCCTGGTCACCGCAGGTCAATGGTGTGGTGACCAGTCTGCAGGCGCTGATCAGCGAACTGCGCGGCCTCGGCCATCAGGTCAAGCTGCTGTCGCCGGCGGATTTTAGTGCGCTGCCATGCCCCAGTTATCCGGAGATTCCGCTGGTATGGAACCTCTGGCGGGTTGGCTCTGCCATTCGCGCATTTCAGCCGGACTGCGTGCACCTGGCCACCGAAGGACCACTGGGCTGGGCGGCGCGACGCTGGCTGAGCAAGCGCGGTCTGGCTTACTCCAGCGCTATCCACACGCGTTTTCCCGAATACGTACACACGCGCTGGCCCTGGGTGCCGCTGCGCTGGGGCTATGCCTTTCTACGGGCGTTTCATCGGCCTAGCCAGGCGGTGCTGGTGACCACCGAGCGCATGCGCGACGAGTTTTCTGGCTGGGGCTTTAAGCGCCTGGTGCTGTGGCGCAAGGGTGTCGATACACGGCTGTTTCGCCCATCCGTGACACCGCCGAGCGTGGTGGAACCGGTATTTCTGTATGTCGGGCGGATTGCCCCGGAGAAAAACATCGAAGCGTTTCTGGCCCTCGATCTGTCGGGGGAGAAACGTGTGGTCGGCGACGGCCCGCAGCGCGACGCATTGCAGGCAGCTTATCCGCAGGTGCGATTTCTCGGCTATCAGCATGGTCAGGCCCTGGCCGAGGCTTTTCAGAACGCCAGCGTGCTGGTGTTCCCCTCGCGTACCGATACCTATGGTTTGGTGATGCTGGAGGCCCTGGCCTGCGGCACGCCAGTGGCGGCGTTTCCGGTGGCCGGGCCGCTGGATGTGCTGCAGGCGGGCGTTAGCGGGGAAATGAATGAGGACTTGCGCGCGGCCTGTGTGGCGGCATTGAGTCTGGATCGAGCGCGCTGCGCCGAGCTTGCAGCGCGGCAATCCTGGCGGGCCTCGGCGCTGGAGTTTCTGGCGCAGCAGCCGCTGCTGGATGGTGAGCTGTGCTTGCAGGCCCAGATGGGCGCTACATGATCACCTTGTCACGCAGCTTATCGGCTGCCTGACTGAGGGCCTGGATAACCTTTTCCTTGTCGAAGTTCTGGATGCCGTTGGTATCCAGGTACATGGAAAAGCCCGGTAGCTCGTGCTCGACATAGCTGGAGGTGGCACCCAGATCGCGGCGGAAATCCACCACCTGATAGATCTGCACCGGGCGGGTAAAGCCCTTGACGTTGATCTGGCCCTTATCGCGGCACATGATCACGTCCTTGATCAGCGAATAGGTCTCGTGGGAAATCAGGATTTCACCGGATTCGGCCGCGCTTTCCAGGCGGCTGGCGAGGTTCACGTCGCGGCCGATGATGGTGTAGTCCATGCGCGTATCGGCGCCGAAGTTGCCCACCGTGCAGTAGCCAGTGTTCAGCCCCATGCGGATTTCCAGCGGTTTAGTGATGCCCTGAGCACGCCACTGTTGGCGTAGCACCTTCATATGTTTGCGCATGGCGATGGCCATGGAAACGGCATTCACCGCATCTTTCTTCGCGCCTTTGCTGCTGGGGTCACCAAAGAACACCATCACGCAGTCGCCAATGAATTTATCGATGGTGCCGCCGTATTTCAGGCAGATCTTCGACATTTCATTGAGGTAGGTGTTGAGCAGATCGGTCAGGGCTTCGGCTTCCAGTTCTTCAGACAGCTCGGTAAAACCCTTGATGTCGGAGAAAAACACCGTGAGCTTCTTGCGCTGGGTTTCCAGGCGCACGCTCTTCTTGCCGGTGAAGATCGATTCCCACACCTGCGGCGACAGGTACTTGGCCAGGTTGCGCGCCAGGCGTGCGGCTTTTTCCTGTTCGAGGGTGATCTCGCTGCGCACCTGCGCCAGACGCAGGCCCTGCTGGTGCACGAAGTAGGCGGTGATGCAGATATACAGGGTGGTGAAGAAGATGCTGACCAGCGCTACCAGCGCAGGGGTGTGGATATTCGGTGTGATACCCGACAGAGCAAGGGTAAGGACTGCGCTGCTCAGGGCTATCAGGGTGGCCAGCCCAAGGTAGCGCAGCCCGCCTATTACCAGCGAACTGAAGGTCATTATCAGCAGGGCCATCAGGCAAGGCACCACCGAGAAGCCCAGCAGTGCGAGGGTCGCTCCGCAGTGCAATGCATCGATAAATAGCAGGCTAAGGGTGGTGCGTTGTGGATGCTCGCGCTTGAAGCGCAGGCTCAGATGGTGCGCAAGATGCGGATAGAGCAGGGCGTAGGGCACCATCCAGAGGATGTCGTAACCGAAATGTTTTGTGTAAGTACCGGCGGCAATACTGGCGGCGATGGCGATATAGGCCAAAACGCGGGAGTAGTACTCACGTAGCGGCGGTGCCGGCAGTGCGGAAATTCGGGGGGCGCTTTTGACATTCATCCGATGGAACAATCCCTGCTGCTCGTCTGGCACCTCTGCTGGGTGCCTGGATAGCGCACCGTGCCGGCTGCGCAAAATAAGCCAGGGATCATAACCAAGCCCACCGCAACCGCCAAGCGCGGCAGCCGAACGGCAGCGCCGCCTGTGCCAGCGGTCGCGCGATTAGAACTTGATGCGCCCGGTAAAGGCATCCTTGAGCATCACCCAGTCGCCCATCAGCGAATAGAGCGGGTAATCAAAGGTGGCCGGGCGGTTCTTTTCGAAAACAAAGTGACCGACCCAGGCAAAGCCGTAACCAATCAGCGGTATCGCCAGCAGCCAGAACCACTGCTGAGTGGCCAGGGCATAGCCCAGCACACAGAGCACCAGCAGGCTGCCAACATAGTGCAGGCGGCGGCAGGTGGCGTTGCTGTGCTCCTGCAGGTAATAGGGGTAGAACTCGGCGAAGCTGCTGTAGCGCTCTTGGGTTTCAGTGGTCATCAGGGGCCTCCTCTTATTCTTTTGCCAACCGCCAAGGTTGCAGCGATGGCGGCTTACTTGCAGTCTAGGTCGACTGACGCGCTGGGCCACTGACATTAGGTGCCAGTTTAGTATCCTTCCGTCGCCCTCTAGACCCCAATAAGAACAAGTCATGAGCGAACGTACCACTTCATCCAGCTGGGCCTCGGGCATCGTCGCGGCCCTGGAGCTTGGCGGTGTTGATTGCCACAGCCTGTTTGCCCAGCTGGGGCTCGACTATGCAGCCTTGAGCGACTCCGATGCGCGCTTTGCCCAGGATGCCATGACCCGTCTCTGGCACCTGGCCGTTGAAGCCTCCGGCAATCCGGCCATCGGCCTGAATATGGCGAAGATTCTGCGGCCATCGTCATTCAGCGTGGTGGGGTATGCGGTGATGAGCAGCCGCAATCTGCAGGAAGGTTTTACTCGTCTGGTGCGCTATCAGCGGATTATCGGCGAGGGTGCTGACCTCAGTTTTCATCCCACTGCCGAGGGCTATGAAATGCTTCTGGCGATCCATGGTGATAGTC
>JBIHZW010000361.1:0-3342 GCA_044240245.1 Pseudomonas sp.
GTGCCTTGAGTTCTTCCTCGTTGACCAGGCGCGCGGCTTCTTCATCGCGCACCAGCTTGAGGGCTTCCTTGACCTTGAGCTTGCGGCTTTTCTTCTTGCCCTTGCCCATGTTGGAAAACAGGCTCTGCAGCTGGTTGGTCATCTCTTCCATGCCCGGTGGGGTCATGATTTCGATGCCGGCCGGTACGTCGGCCACTTCGATTTCGATGTCCTTGTCGTCCAGCTGGCCTTCGCGCAGGCGCTTGCGGAACAGCTGGCGGGTGTTGGAGTCGCTGCTCGGCGCGGCTTCTTCACTGAAACCCGCGCGGGCAGGCGGCAGCAGGGCATCGAGGATGCGTTCTTCGGCGGCATCTTCGGCGCGGTGACGCACCTTGATCATCTCCTGCTCGCGCAGCATCTTGATCGCTGCATCGGCGAGGTCACGGATGATCGACTCGACATCGCGGCCGACATAGCCGACCTCGGTGAACTTGGTCGCTTCCACCTTGATAAACGGCGCATTGGCCAGCTTGGCTAGGCGACGGGCGATTTCGGTCTTGCCGACACCGGTCGGGCCGATCATCAGAATGTTCTTCGGCGTGACTTCGGCGCGCAGCTCAAGTGGCAGCTGCATGCGCCGCCAGCGGTTGCGCAGGGCAATGGCCACGGCGCGCTTGGCGTCGTCCTGACCGATGATATGGCGGTTGAGTTCGTGAACGATCTCGCGGGGCGTCATGGACATGCGGGGGTTACTCCAGAAAAAGGCGCGCTTATTCGGCGCAGTCTTCTTCTTCGATAGTCAGGTTCTGATTAGTGAAGACACAGATAGAGCCGGCAATGTTCAACGCGGTTTCGGTGATTTCACGGGCGCTCAGGTCAGTTTTCTGCAGCAGGGCCATGGCCGCGGCCTGGGCGAAGCCGCCGCCGGAGCCCATGGCGATCAGGCCCTGCTCGGGCTCTACCACGTCGCCGTTGCCGGTGATGATCAGGGAGGCGTCCTTGTTGGCCACTGCCAGCATGGCTTCCAGACGGCTCAGGGAGCGGTCGGTGCGCCAGTCTTTAGCCAACTCGACGGCCGCGCGCACCAAATGACCCTGGTGTTTCTCCAGCTGGCCTTCGAAGCGTTCGAACAGGGTAAAGGCGTCGGCGGTAGCGCCGGCGAAGCCAGCCAGCACCTGGCCGTGGTAGAGGCGGCGCACTTTCTTCGCGTTGCCTTTCATCACGGTATTGCCGAGGGACACCTGGCCGTCGCCGCCCATGACGACTTTGCCGTTGCGGCGTACTGAAACGATGGTGGTCAAGGGGAGAGTCTCCACGCAGCGGGGCGAAAGTGCCCAATGCCGAATGAAGTGGGGGCAGTGGCAGCCCGCTTCAAGCCCTGTGGCACCCGCTGTCCGACAAATAGTCGTGCGAATGTGCCCCAGGGCTTGAACTTACTGGCTTTGGCGCTGCTGTAACAACAGATTGCTAAAGCCACTGGCAGCCAGGGATTTCTGCGCCTGGCCGAGCTGCTCGCGGGTGGCGAAGGGGCCGACCAGCACGCGGTGCCAGGTTTCTTCGCGCACCGTGCCGGATTCCACCTGCACGCTTTGTCCGAGCAGGATGATCTGCGCGCGCAGGCTGTCAGCGTCGTCCTTGCGGCGGAACGAGCCGGCCTGGAGGAAGAACTGCGAGCTGACCGGGCCTTTGGCGACTACTGGCGGCGGTGGCGGCACCTGGCCGTTGAGCGCGGCTTCGGCACGTGCGGCGTCGATCTTCGCCGCTTCTTCCGGGGTAACCGGCTTCTGCGCGGGCGGTGCGACGGGCTCGATGCTTTGCGGCGGCAGGATCACTTCCGATTCCGGCAGCAGGGTGTAGAAGTCGTATTTAGGCTTGGCCGGCTCGTTGGTCGCAGGCTTGGCGGCCGCCGCTTTATTGGCCTGAGTGACGCGCGCCTGTTCGACCTTGTTGCGCTTGATCTCATCGCGACCCGGCTCGAGGCTGAACAGAAACACCATAAAGCCGCCGATCACCAGGCCGCAAACCAGCCAGAACCAACCCGGCACCGGTTTTTTCGCCGGTGCCTGGTAACGGCTGGCGCCGCGTTTGGCGGCGGGCTTTTTCTTGGCGGCCACTTACATGCGCTCCAGGGTTTCCAGGCCGAGCAGTTCCAGGCCCTGCTTGAGCGTGCGCGCGGTCAGTGCGGCCAGGCGCAGGCGGCTGTTGCGCAGCGCTTCGTCCTCGGTGGAGAGGATCGGGCAGTTCTCGTAGAAGCTGGAGAACAACCCGGCCAGGTCGTACAGGTAAGCGCAGAGCAGGTGCGGTTCGCCCTTGTCGGCGACGCTGGCGAGCACCTCATTGAACTGCGCGAGCTTGCCGGCCAGTTCGATTTCATGGGCGGCCTGCAGGTCGAGGCTGCCTTCGAGCTGCTCGAAGCCCTTGCCCAGCTTGCGGAACACGCTGGCCACACGGGTGTAGGCGTACAGCAGATACGGTGCGGTATTGCCCTCAAAGCTCAGCATTAGCTCGAAATTGAAGCGGTAATCGCTGGTGCGGTGCTTGGACAGGTCGGCGTATTTCACTGCGCCGATGCCCACGGCGCGGGCGATCTGGCGCAGTTCGGCTTCGTCCAGCTCGGGGTTCTTGCCTTTGACCAGCGCGTAGGCGCGCTCTTCGGCCTCATCGAGCAGGTCGACCAGCTTTACCGTGCCGCCATCGCGGGTCTTGAACGGGCGGCCGTCGGCGCCGTTCATGGTGCCGAAGCCCATATGTTCCAACTGCATGTTGGCCGGGACGAAACCGGCCAGGCGCGCGGCGGTGAAGACCATCTGGAAGTGCAGGGCCTGGCGCTGGTCGACGAAGTACAGCGCGCGGTCGGCTTTCAGAACGCCTGCGCGGTAGCGGGTAGCGGCCAGGTCGGTGGTGGCGTAAAGGTAACCACCGCCAGCCTTCTGCACGATCAGCGGCAGCGGATTGCCTTCGGCGTTCTTGAACTCGTCCATAAACACGCACTGCGCGCCGTCGCTTTCGCTGAGCAGGCCCTTGGCCTTGAGGTCGGCGACCACGTTGGCCAGGTCGTCGTTGTAGGCGCTCTCGCCCTTGACGTCGGCCATGGAGAGCTTCACGCCGAGGCGGTCATACAACGCCTGGCAGTGGCTCAGGGAGATATCGTTGAAGCGGTGCCACAGGCGCAGGCACTCGGCGTCGCCGGCCTGCAGTTGCACCACCAGCTCGCGAGCGCGCTCGGCGAACTCAGGGGATTCGTCGAAGCGCTTCTTCGCCGCGCGGTAGAAACCTTCCAGGTCAGCCAGCTCGCTTTCGGCGGCGGCCGGATTTTCCTGCATAAAGGCCAGCAGCATGCCGAACTGGGTACCCCAGTCGCCG
>JBIHZW010000036.1:0-19625 GCA_044240245.1 Pseudomonas sp.
TCTTTGGCCAGGTTGGGCGCCGACAGGTCGACCACTACGCGCTGCGCCGGGCCAGCCTTGCGCACGCCAAGCTTGGCGTCGGCCAGCAGGGCGTCCAGGCGCGCGGCCAGGGCCTGGGTGTTCTGATAGAAATTGAGGAAGCCCGGACCGGCGATCTCGACCTTGCTGATCGCAGCGTCGGCCGGCAGCGCGGCAATCAGCTTCTCGGCCAGGTCACGCGGCTTCATGCCGGCCGGCTTGGCCAGCATCATGGCGATATTGCTGGCGAAGTCGCCGTGGGTCTTGTCCTTGGTGTTCTCCACCTGAATGGCCGGGCTCAGGCCTTCCGGCAGCACGCCGTCGGCGGTGAGGCGGGTCAGGGCTTGCTGGATCAGGTGGCGAATGCTGTCTTTCATGGTCTGCTCGGTCGGCCGTTGGGGCGGCGGCGCACAAAGGCGCTGGTTGAAAACTGCGCATTATCGACGCCCTTCGCCCGCAGCTTCAAGCAGCGTGTGGTTTCGCCGGGCTAAAGGCCGCCGTGATGGGCTGTAGATCACGCAGCGCCGGGCCTCTATAAAGAAACGCCGCAGAGGCGAAACCGCTGCGGCGTCTGGATGTAGCGCGAAGCGTTACGCGGAACGCTGCGCTGTGCCACGCGCGGCGGCGTTGCCGGCGACGAAATACGGCGCAGTGCTACGTGGCAGCGGGGCGCGGCCACGGATTTTGTCGGCAATCTTCTCGGCCATCATGATGGTTGGCGCATTCAGATTGCCGGTAACGATCAGCGGCATGATCGACGCATCCACCACCCGCAGGCCCTGTACGCCGTGCACGCGGCCCTGGCCGTCGACCACTGCCATGGCGTCTTCGCCCATCTTGCAGGAACACGACGGATGGTAGGCCGTTTCTGCATGTTCGCGGATAAAGGCGTCCAGTTCGGCATCGGTCTGCAGCTCGGCGCCAGGGCTGATCTCACGTCCGCGATAGGGATCCAGCGCCGCCTGCGCCATGATTTCGCGGGTGATGCGGATGCCATCGCGGAACTCACGCCAGTCCTGCTCGTGCGCCATGTAGTTGAAGAGGATGCTCGGGTGCTGGCGCGGGTCTTTGGATTTGACCTGGATACGCCCACGGCTCGGCGAGCGCATGGAGCCCATGTGTGCCTGGAAGCCGTGCTCTTTCACCGCGTTGCTGCCGTTGTAGTTAATCGCCACCGGCAGAAAGTGGTACTGGATATTCGGCCACTCGAACTCGCTACTTGAGCGGATAAAACCGCCGGCTTCGAACTGGTTGCTGGCGCCGATGCCTTTGCCGAGGAATAGCCAATTGGCGCCGATCATCGGCTGGTTCCACCATTGCAGCGCCGGGTACAACGATACCGGTTGCTTGCAGGCGTATTGCAGGTAGACCTCCAGGTGGTCCTGCAGGTTTTGGCCGACGCCGGGCAGGTCGTGCACCAGCGGGATGTCCAGCTCACGCAGCAGCGCCGCCGGGCCGACGCCGGAGCGTTGCAGCACCTGCGGCGAGGCAATCGCACCGCCGCACAGCAGTACTTCGCGGCGCGCGTTGACGGTGATCGGCGTGTCGTTGTCGCCGAGCAGATACGCCACGCCGCTGGCGCGTTTGCCGCTGAACAGAATGCGGTCTGTGAGGGCGTGGGTAACGATGGTCAGGTTCGGCCGTTCGCGGGCCTGGTCGAGATAACCGCGCGCGGTGCTGGAACGGCGGCCCTTGGGCGTGACGGTGCGGTCCATCGGGCCGAAGCCTTCCTGCTGGTAGCCGTTGAGGTCGTCGGTGCGCGGGTAACCGGCCTGCACGCCGGCTTCGATCATGGCGTGGAACAGCGGGTTATTGCCGTTCTTCGGTGTAGTCACGCTCACCGGGCCCTCGCCGCCGTGGTAGGCATTGGCGCCGATATCGCGGGTTTCCGCTTTGCGGAAGTACGGCAGGCAGTCCAGATAGCTCCAGTCTTCCAGGCCCTTTTCCTCGGCCCAGCCGTCGTAATCCATAGCGTTGCCGCGGATGTAGCACATGCCGTTGATCAAGGAGGAGCCGCCCAGGCCCTTGCCGCGCCCGCACTCCATGCGGCGGTTGTTCATGTGCGGCTCGGGTTCGGTCAGGTAGGCCCAGTTGTAGCGCCGGCCTTGCAGCGGAAAGGCCAGGGCGGCGGGCATCTGGGTGCGAAAGTCCAGGCGATAATCCGGGCCGCCGGCTTCCAGCAGCAGCACGCTGACGTCGGCGTCTTCGGTCAGGCGGGTGGCCAGCACGTTACCGGCCGAGCCGGCGCCGATGATGATGTAGTCGAATTCCTGGGGCATAAAAGCTCCTGTAGCCCGGATGCACTCCGGGGAAAACGCGGTGACTGTTCCCGGATTGCATCCGGGCTACGGGGCGGCGATCAATCCGTGGGCGGGTCAGAACACCGAGGTGTAACCGCCCAGTTCGACCTGTACCGATTTGATCCGCGTGTAGTGCGCCAGGGTGGTCAGGCCGTTCTCGCGGCCGACGCCGGATTGCTTGTAACCGCCCACCGGCATTTCCGCAGGCGACTCGCCCCAGGTGTTGATCCAGCAGATGCCGGCTTCCAGCTTGTGGATCACCCGGTGCGCGCGGTTCAGGTCGCGGGTTACTACGCCGGCAGCCAGGCCGTACTCGGTGGCGTTGGCGCGGCGGATCACTTCGTCTTCCGTGTCGTAAACCAGAATGCTCATCACCGGGCCGAAGATTTCCTCACGCACGATGGTCATGCCGTCGTTGCAGTCAGTGAACACCGTTGGCGCGACATAGGCGCCTTTGGCGTAGTCGCCCTCGGTGACGCGATTGCCGCCGATCAGCAGGCGCGCGCCTTCGCTGCGGCCTTTTTCGATATAGCCGAGCACGCTGTCCATATGCGCTGCACTGACCAGCGGGCCGAAGTTGGTGGCGTCATTCAGCGGATCGCCGAGGCGGATGCGTTTGACCCGCTCAACCACCTTGGCCTCGAAGCGCGCCTGCAGCATGCGCGGCACGAATACGCGGGTGCCGTTGGTGCAGACCTGGCCGGAGCTGTAGAAGTTGGCCATCACCGCAATGTCGGCAGCGCGGTCGAGGTCGGCGTCTTCGAAGATGATCAGTGGCGACTTGCCGCCCAGCTCCATGGTTACTTCCTTGAGCGACGAGCTGGAAGCGCTGGCCATAACCTTCTTGCCGGTGACGGTGCCGCCGGTAAAGGAAATCTTCTCGATGCCCGGGTGTTCGGTCAGCCACTGGCCGACTTCACGGCCGCTACCAGTGAGCACGTTGAACACGCCATCCGGCACACCGGCGGCGCTGTAGATCTCGGCCAGTTTCAGTGCGCTTAAGGATGTCACTTCGCTCGGTTTGAAGATCATCGCGTTGCCGGCGGCCAGGGCCGGGGCGGATTTCCACAGAGCAATCTGGATCGGGTAGTTCCACGCGCCAATGCCGGCGACCACGCCCAGCGGTTCGCGGCGGGTGTAGACGAAACTGGTTTCGCGCAGCGGGATCTGTTCGCCTTCGATGGCTGGAATCAACCCAGCGTAGTACTCCAGCACGTCGGCGCCGGTGACGATATCGACGTAGCGGGTTTCGCTCAAAGGCTTGCCGGTGTCGAGGGTTTCCAGCTCGGCCAGTTCATCGTTGCGCTCGCGCAGAATGTCGACGGCCTTGCGCAGGATGCGCGAACGCTGCATGGCGGTCATTGCCGCCCACACCTTTTGCCCTGCAGTGGCGCTGGCCACGGCCAGTTCCACATCGGCCTGGCTGGCGCGCTGCACGCGGGCCAGAATTTCGCCGGTGGCGGGGTTGATGCTGTCGAAGGTCTCGCCGCTGCTGGCCGTTACATAACGGCCGCCAATAAAGAGCTGCTGTTCATCGAAGCGGGGCATGGCGCGTTCCTCGTGTGCGGTGGTCGACGCGAGCCGCCTGGCGCAGGTCGTCGGTGTAGGCAATATAGACGCAAGGCTAAATTATCTTAATTGAACGATCAATCAATAAAAACGACAGGGCACAGCCAAACGCGACACGCAGGGCGTGTCGGCGGTGGTATTGGGGTTGTTTAAAAGAGGGGGCGGCTATTGCGCCTTGAGCAGTTGCAGATCGAGGTATTCGTAGGCGATCTCAATCGCCTGGCGGGTGTCGAAGCCCTCGCCGGACAGCGCCCCGCGCAGCCATAAGCCATCGATCAATGCCGCCAGACCACGGGCGGCGGTGCGCGCCTGCTCTTGCGGCAATACTCGGCTGAATTGCCCACACAGGTTGGAATACAGGCGGTGATCGTTGACCCGCTGCAAACGCCGCAGCGCCGGCTGGTGCATGCTGGTGGCCCAGAACGCCAGCCAGGTTTTCATCGCCGGGCCGTTGACCTGGCTGTCATCGAAGTTGCCTTCAATCATCGCCCGCAGGTGTTCGCGCGGCTGGTCCGGCGGCAGGCTGGCGCGGCGTTCGCGCACGGCATCGCTAAGCGCCTGCATCAGGTGGCGCATGGTGGCGTCGAGCAGGCCGTTCTTGTCGCGGAAATAGTGGCTGATGATGCCGTTGGAGACCCCAGCGATCCGCGCGATATAGGCGATGCTGGCATCGCTCATGCCGACCTGATCAACCGCTTCGAGGGTGGCCGCGATCAATTGCGAGCGGCGGATCGGTTGCATTCCGACCTTGGGCATCTGCTTCTCCATCGATGGGGGCGTCCCCGGAATGCGCGCAGTCTAGGCCGGTTATTGTTGAACGATCAATCAAACATGACGTTCCAGGGATGACCTGTCGGTCAGGGGTATGCCGCTGCGCGAGGGCCGACAGCGCTAGTTTCCAGGCTGCTCGGCGGCGGATTTATCGACGGCCACGCCTTCACGGGCAATCAGCTGAATGGGTGGCACGCTAAAGCGGAAATCGCAGTAGGCCGCGCCGCCGGCGAGGGTTTGCGTACGCTGCAGAGTCACGCCCCAATCGCTGGCCATGCGGTAATCCAGGCTGCACGCGGCAAAGTGGGTCAGCTCCGGCGCACCCTGGTCGCGCAAGTAGCTGGCCAGCGGACACACCTGCACATCAAAGGCCACGCCAGCGGTGGCGGGCAGATTGCTGCGGCGAAAAGGGCGGGTAAATACCAGGCTGAACAGCGCATCGAGCAGCCACTTGATGCGCGTCTGCAAGCGGCTGCTGCGCAGGCGCGACAGTTTGAACGCCAGGGCACTGGCCGGGGAGAAGATCTGCCAGTTGATCTGCTCGACCCACTCGCCGGCCTGCTGCTGGCCTATGCCCTGCTCCTGCAGGGCGCGGTACAGCGCGCAATCCCACTGCATATAACGCAGCAGCAGATTCACCCCAGGCGAATGGCTTACCTGCGTGCGTTGTAATTCATTTTGTATTTCCAGGGTTCTGGCCCATACCGCTGCCGCCGTGGCCGCTGGCAAACAAGCACCCAGTTGCGCCTGCGCCGCGCGGCGAAAGGCGACATGCGGGAGATAAGCCCGCAGCAGGGCGAGTGGCTTCATCGGCTGTCTTGGCTCTGGCGGATTGCTGAGCGCATTAGCGCGGCTCAACGTCGGCAATCAGCGCCAGCAAGTCGGTCACGCCGATATCCTGACTGGATTTACTGCCGCGGCGTGAATGATTTTTCAAGCGTAATCCGACTAGTTTTCGATATTTCAGGTATGGCCTGCTCTGCGGGAACTTGCTTAATTTCCCAATGCAGACTGATGGCAACACCGGCTTTAACCTCACTAGGTAACTTTGTACTGGATGTGCCCAGCCTCACGTAAGTTGCCGTGTTGGCTTTTGTTGTTATTTCAGTGGTGATTGGTCGCTGTAGTTCATCTTTGTCCCCGAGCCACGAGTCCCAATACTGCGTCACTAAGTAGTTGCCAGGAGGCAAAGGTATGGCGATATATCCGTTGTTTTTAAGGCCTGCGGCGCGTTGTGAATTTATTTCAATAGCAGCTGTGCGTGCTGCCAAAGTGAAACCCTTTGGGCGATATACATAAAGGACAGAAGTGTCTTGGGAGACGAGGCTAGGCGTGAACTGTGGGCCACTTGCTGAGCATGCACACAGCGTAAGAGCTAATGCGGTGAGTAGTACTATTTTACGAAGCATGGGGGTTGTGCTCTCTGCGTTTACGTTGTGCTGATTATCGTAAGTTTTAATGAGTCGTAGATTCTGTGCTGTCAGGCATCGAATACCGGGCGGAAAAAGGTGCGCTCGTAGCTGAGCACGCACTGGGTGTCTTCGGCATATTTAAAGGCCGCCAGGCACTCGGCGTCGGCAAAGGATTTCAGCCGATACTGCTCGTACTCCGCCAGGCTGGGGAAGCTGAACATCGCCAGGCCGATATTGTTGGCACCTTCCGAGGGCAGAAAGTAACCGTGATGCGTGCCGCCAAACTTCGCCACCAGGGCAATCCACAGCTTGCCGTAATGCTCGAATTCCTTGAGTTTGCGCGGGTCGAGCACATAGCGGATATGGCAGGTGATCATGGTGGTCCCTCAATGATTGGAATGGCTTGCTGTGCGGGTGCAGGCGGTTAGGCAAGGTAAACCTGTCGCCTCTATTTCTCTAGCGCGGGCACCAGGCGAACCAGCGCCGGCAAATGATCCGAGCCCAACTGTGGGCCTACCTGGCGCGCCGCCACCGCCCAATGCTGCGTGACCAGCACATGGTCGATAGGCAACCCGAGCACGCCCCGCAAGACGGCTGGCCAGGTCGCGGCCAAACCGCTGGCCCGGCGCAAACCCAATTGCGCCAGCCCGCTAAAGGCCGATGACCAGGGCGTGGCATTGAGGTCGCCGGCTAAAACCGTCGGTATGGCGCTGGCTGCCGCTTGCTTGGCCAGGGCCGCCAACTTGGCGTTACGCACGTTGTGATACTGCGGCGAAAGCGGCGGCATCGGGTGCAGAGCGATAATCCCGATCGGCTGGCCGTGCCACTGCAACTGCGCCTCGATATGAGCAATGCCCTGCGGATCTTCGATCACCTCTACCTGCTGCAGAGGATGGCGAGACAGCATGGCGATGCCAAAGGGGCTGTCCTGGGCAACGATGTGTTGAAAGGGGTAATCGCGCAGCGTGCCTAAGCCTTGCGCATAGGCCGGGGAAACCTCCAGCAGCACCACCACATCCGGTTTTTCCTGGGCCAACCAGGTGGCCAATCCTTGCGTGTTGCGACTATCTAGATGGACGTTGGCACTGGCCACGGCAAACATCTGGGCCTGCGGATCGCCAGCCGGCGCTGGTGCCGATGCTGTAAGCCAGGGCAGCGGCAAGGCCAACAATAGAACGCCCCAGCGCTTATCACGGCAACAGGCCAACCCGGCAAACACCACTAACCCGAGCAAGAACAGCCACTGCCAATGGCTGGCCAGGTCGATCAGCCAGGCCAGCGTGCCTGCTACGCCAGCGAGCAGGTGCGAGAGCAGCGGCAGTAGCAGGCCGAGTAGGCAAAGCAGCGCCAACGTATAAACGCGTCTGGCCCAGAAGGCGTTGCGGCCTTGCTTGGGTCTATCGGGTTGGCTAGTTGTGGTCATATTTGATTATTCGTAACTGCCGTAAGAGATAGTTTTCCTTTCTTACACAGGTTTTGGCTATGTAGTTTTCGATTTTCCATAATAAAAAATATCGTGATGGTGATAATGCAATATCCATTTCTCTGAGCTAGGCCAGATGCTCACGTCGTCGCTGGATTGGTAGCAAAAATCGTCCCAGTACTTAATGAATATTTCGGTCGTAGTTATAACTGCAATGTCGGGTTGCCAAGAAACAATAACTTCTTCATTTGGAATTCTAGATTTGAGCCAGTACCTGACGGGCTCTGGGTTTTCGGCGGGAGTATTATCAATTGAATCGAATAGTACTGAGGATGGAGCGCAGTGGTTGGTTGAATCCACAAAGCGAAGCGAGGTTTTCCAAGCGATAGCTGATGCCGCTTTAGATAAGGGATGAATTTTTTTGAGGTCTGATTCAGGCAGAATGCAGTATTTTTCATCTGTCCATCGCCACTTCAATGGAAATTCTGCCATATCTATAGTTTGCATACTGCTTGACCTCTGATTAGGCATGGAAGTCTGTTAAAGGAATAGCTGTATTGGTTTTTATTATTTTCCTACACAAACCAGAACTCAACCTCATCCGTCTCGACCTCAAATAAAGCCGAGTGCTCAACGTTTGCAGGTACGTGATACCACTCGCCGACGCCAACCCGGATCGTCTGGTTATTCATGCTCAGGATCAATTCGCCACGCGTAATCACGCCATGGTTATCGGTGTCGTGGGTATGCGGCGGGATGGAGGTGCCAGCTGGGTAGGAGGCAAACAGAACGGTGCTGTCTTTTGCCTCAAGCTTATAGGCGTCAAAGCGGCCATCGAATAAGGGCAGCTGTTTGATTCTGTTTGGGTATTGGCCTGGCATGTGGGCTGTCTTCCTTGTCGTCCATCACGGCGTATTGAATTTATGGTTGTGGAGCGTCTTTGGTTTCAGCGATTAAATCCGACCCCGTTGGCTCGGGAGTAACGATTGAATCTTGGCTCGCATCAGCGGCCAGCTTTAAACGGTCGGCTTTGCTGATGTAGGTGGATTTCTTTTTTGGTGCCAATTTGGCGTTGGCTTTTTTGGCGTGTGCTTCGAGCAGCTGTTTGATTTTTTTGCGGCGGTTCATGGATTTAGGCCGGGTTGGTTAATAGTGGTATGCAAAGAAAGTGGGTTTTGCGAGCTATTTAGCGGTGTGATGGTTCTGAGTAGATCAAAAATAAGCCACTCCGACCTCTTTAGTTTCTTGGGCCGCATGCCCATGGTCGTCACGGTAATGGCCCGATACGGGAAAGCAGCGAAGGCTTGTTGCGGAGTGCGCTGGCAATGGCATCAATGCCCAAGACGCTAACGACCGCAGCGGCGAGTAGGGGGCCGACAGTGCGGTCAGACACGACGACAATTGTGACCGCAAGCACGACGAAGAATAGTCCGAACACTGCGGTGACGATTCGGTAGTTTCTTGAGCCACCTGATCTATTTTTCATGTGGGCCGACGTTTGACATGAGGCGCGTCCAAGGGCGACAGCCCTTGGACGTCACCCTTGATGGAAGGATTAGACAGCACTGCGAGCCTGCTCGAACGCCTGACGTGTTTGAACCATGTATACGGCCGGTCCATCTGGGGTGTTTATGGTTCTTTGCGCCACAAAACCCGCCTTCTCGTAGCACCGGATTGCGCGTAAGTTGTTCGGCGACGGGTCCGTTTGGATCTTGGTTACCTCAGCGTCTTTGAACAGCGTCTCAACGAGCGCGCGAACGAGCTTGGTTCCCAAGCCCTTGCCCAGCTGCGATGGATTCGCCAGAGACTGGTCTATTCCGCGTACTCCTGGATCGGTTTCGTCTTCCCACCATCCGCCACCGCTTCCGAGTGCAATGTACGACTGAGCGTACCCAATCGGTTCTTCATCCAGCATTGCGATGTAGGGAGTGACGGACTCTTTCGCCAGGGCACTTGGTCGGTATTGCTCCAGCACTTCAGCAAGTGTTGGGCGTGCTTCTTCTCCGCCCCACCACTCAACGATGTGAGGCCGATTTAGCCAGTCATGGAGCATCGGAAGGTCGTGCTCGGTCATGAGGCGCAGCGTGACGAAGCTAATGGTAGTGGTCATGAGGACGGTCTTTGTGCTGCCTAACGTTTGGTTAAGGGGCCGGCATTAGCCGGTTCCAGCGAGCATAGCGAGCGTTTTGAACCAATTGTTAGGCACTCGGATGTACGCATAATTTAAAGTGCTGCTTTCTTGCTTGTAGCGCGTTATGCGATGAACCTGGCGAAATGCAATAAATTCAATGTTTCGATGCAACTGAAAAGCCGCAATTTCGACGTGCCCACTAGCGGTTACTGACGCATTGGCTCAGCTTAGTTCGCGCTGCCAAGCCATCGGTCCAGTCGATATCTGCAACAGCGCGTCCACCCATCTCAACGATGAAATGCTCAACATCCAGCATCGTGTTCAGCGCCGCTTCAATGTTCGGCACTGTCAGGCCAATCGCGCCGGCCGGAATATTCGGTACCGAGAAATTCAACGCGTTCACCGACTGCGGTTGATACTTCGACTGCTTAAGCGTCACCGCTACAGTTTGCGTGTCCGATGGCCTGGGAATATCCGCGCTCCAGAAGATCAGCATGCCTCCCTGATAGGCTTTTCCGGGACCGACAATACTCACCGCGCCACGCTCTTTGCTCCACATGGCAATGCAATTGTCTCCGGGTGCCGAATCCTTCTTACCCTGAAAGATTTTCCATTCACCCTGCTTGTAGCGCTGGTATTCCGGATCCGCTTCCAGTTTTTGCAGGTTTGCTTCGGCTTCCAGCATCTGCTTTTGGACCTCTGCGTTTCTGGCCGCCTGCTCGTTGATGGCGATGCTCATGGCGTCGTAACTGGGCGGGCCGGGGTCGGCAAAAATATTGCAGCCCTCACATCTATAGCCGCCAGCATACCCACCGCCAGCGCTATCAGCCCCACCAGCATCAGCCCCCCCACCGGTTTCCACACACAGAGGAACAGCGGCAATTCCATGCGAGCCACCGCCAACACCGATTTGCTGTTCACCGGGCCCAGGGCCACCCGGGCACGGATAGTTCGCCAATGTTGGTTGCGCGATCAAACCAGCCGCTGCAAACACAAAAAATAAATAAAATTTCATCGTAGTAAGACTCCAGTCGTTTCGAGGGGCTGTTGCAGGAGCTGAGTTAAAGGGGATAGACCCCAACCCCGGTTACACAAAATTCTGCACCCCTCTCGCAAGCAAACGTGCGTTGTTACGAGTGTACATAATACAAAAACAAACTTTGAAAGCACGAATGTCTAACGTTTGGTTAAGGGGCGGGCTTTAGCCCGTCCCAATGAGCGAAGCGAACGGTTTGAATCAGTTGTTATGCTTTGAATTAAGGAATCAGATCATCTTCATTGGGGATTCCTCTATTTATAATGCTTTGCCGAATTAGTTTTTTCAAAAGTTCAGCAGAATCTTTAACTTCTTGCTCTAAATTATTTTTAATTTTTGCCCCGTGCACGGCAGCGGATCGTGAGTTATAGAGTTTTTTCACTGCTTCAAATACGGTTTTGCGAGCATTAGCATCAGTTGGATGAAGAAAACGCGCAATATAAAGGCTGATTCGGAATCGTATTTCTGAATTTGCTCCGAACAACCCCTCTATTCCTGCCCAGAGAACAGCCATTTTTATCCTTGGCATGGTATGCCAGCGATAAGATGCTAAACAGTGAGCGGCAGTTTGAAATTTATCGTCTTTGAGAAGAGTTCTTGCGTTATGAAAATTTTTATTAATCCACTCTGTGTCATCAATGGTTAACTTGTATGGTGTGCTTTGAGATAAGCCATGCATATGGTAATTGGTAGCTCGAAGGCGGCTATTTTCGGAAATTAGACTGCCTTCTGTATCAGATTGCAGGTTGAAGCCAACTTCAGTATGGAAAATTGCACTTAGTAGCAATGCATCCCAAGAGGAGTTCCAAGCAAGAATTGCTAGTTCTTGGGGTTTTGAAGCGGAAATTTTCAACTGAGCTGTGATGCGTGGGATAAATGCAGCAACAACAGCAATATCATCAGCACAGGTGCAAGTTGATAGCGCAGTCGTCAGGTCAAGGTGAGACGTATCTGCCGGGAGTAGCTCAACATTTTCGCTAAGTCCGATACTTGTAGTAACTTCAAGACCGCTAAGCAGTATGTAAGTTTTTTCTCCAACCCCTACGACTTGCATAGATGTCCTTCAGCATAACGTTTGGTTAAGGGCGGGCTTTAGCCCGTCCCAGTGAGCGGAGAGAACGGCTTGAATCAGTTGTTAGCTTTTCAACGTGCATCGATCTTCTTTTGTATCTCAATTTCATTGTATGAGCTGAGCATTATTTTGAAGAACAGGAGAACCATTAAGCAGTTTATAAACTCTCCTGCAATTTGCCAGGTCACTACTGGTATTTCATTACCTAAAAAGGATGTTGTTGACCCTACGGTTATCCCGTAAATAGCGACCAAGAGAAGCATGATAGTGAAGACCTGCATGCCGGATGGTAGGCTAAGTGCGGCATAGCGGATAAAGAAATTTTCACCATCTATATTAGAATTTACCTTAAATAACGAGGACAGCCCCCAGTAGGTGATAAATCCCGAGATTATGAAGCCAACAAGATCTACTAGTATGGAGTGTTCTTCTTGCTCGCCACACTCAACGTTAAGGGTAAGGGTTAATGTAGCACCTAAAATTATGGCTTGTAGCATGAAGTGCCACAATGCAAGTATTTCGGGTACTTCATTTCGCGCCAGCTTACGAGCTAGTGCTTTAGCGTTAAAAAAATGTATGTCCTTAATCACAAATTTTCCTTGATAACATAACGTTTGGTTAAGGGGCCGGCTTTAGCCGGTCCCGAGTGAGCGAAGCGAGCGACTTGAATCAATTGTTATGCTGCGCACGATACCATCGCTTTTAGTCCGGAATGTATAGATAGTCTAGATAGCGTTTTTGATAAAAGACATCTAGCGAGTCGTAAGACTCAAAAAGCTCTGACCACACCTCATGCCCTTGTATTAAGCTCCCTGGATCGAGCTTATAACCAACTTGCTCATCATGACTAACAAAGTTGGTTGACTCTACGTATTCCTCGGACTCTGTCGTTGCTAATTCATGTGCTGCTTCTTCTGACTCGGCAGAAAAGCACACGACTCTTTCCTCAAAGATGTTCTTCCCATCTTCCTTGGTACCAAAGTGATATACATTTCTTATTGCGTACCAAGGCATCGACAACCACCTAATGCATAACTATTAATTATGCGACATACCAGTGTCGCGTTTATCTGTCGTATAACGCCCTTCTGGCTACTGCAACCCTTCTATATCCCGCGTTGTATGTCGCAAGTCAGAAGGCTTAGGAGGGGGTTAGGCGACAGCGGGGGCCAGTCCGCCTGCCACCATGCCCCAACCCTATCTACCCCCATATTCCACTGTCTAGAAAATTCTCCGCCACCATTTCGCGCCCACAAAAAAGCGGGCCGTAGCCCGCTTCTATATAGAGGTGCAGCCTTGGTTTATTTAAGCCACTCGGCTACGCGCTCTGGGTTTTTGCTGATCCAGTCTTTGGCTGCGTCTTCCGGTTTGGCTCCGTCGCGGATGGCGAGCATGACTGCGCCGACTTCTTCACCGCTCCAGGAGAATTTCTTCAGGAAGGCAGCGGCTTCTGGGGCTTTGCTGTTGATGCTGGGGTTGGCGACGGTGTCGACGTGTTCGTCATCGCCGAAGACTTTTTTCGGGTCTTCGAGGAAGCGCAGGTTCCATTTGGCGAACATCCAGTGTGGGATCCAGCCGGTGACGACAATGGCTTTCTTGTCCTTTTCGGCACGGGTCAGGGCGGTGGCCATGCCTGGGCCGGAGCTTGGCATCAGTTTGATGTCGGTGAGGGCGTATTCCTTGATCGCTTCTTCAGCACGGCGCATTACGCCGGCGCCGGCGTCGATGCCGGTGATTTTGCCGTCGAAGTCTTTGGCGTAGGTTTGCAGGTCGGCGATGGTTTTCGCTTGGACGTAGTCAGGCACGATCAGGCCGATTTTGGCGCCGGCGTAGTTGGTGCCGAGCACTTCGACTTTGTCTTTGAGTTTTGCAAAGTATTCGCCGTGGGTGGCGGGCAGCCAGGCGGAGAGGGTGGCGTCGAGGTCGCCACGGGCTACGCCTTGCCACATGATGGCCGGTTCTACGGCCTTCAATTCAACGGTGTAACCGAGTTTGCTCTGGAGGATTTCACCCGCTACGTGGGTGGCGGCGACGCTGTCGTCCCAGCCGTTTACGTAGCCGATTTTCAGGGTGGCTTTGTCAGCCGCCATGGCGCTGCTCATGCCGAGTGCCAGGGCGGCGACGCCGAGGCTTTGCAAACAGAGGTTCTTCAGGTTTCGCATAGGGTGTGCTCCGTCAGTGAGAGTGGCAGTTCAGTGAGTTACTGGCGCGTTCTTCTTGCGGGCCTAGCTGGGTAAACATGTTGGTGTTGCTTGTCGGTCGTCCTGGCCGGTTGTGTGCCGCGAGGTAAATCGCGGGTGCAGCAAACCAGGCGATGGCCGTGTGGCCTCGCTGGTTGAGTTGCTAAATAGGTGAATCAGCTAACCGCGCCGCCCGCAGATCCTGCGGCGGCACGGTGTTTGGCTTACAGGCCGAGGTGTTTCTTCACCGCTGCAAGGCCGTCCTGGCCGTCGTAGGTGGTGACGCCGGCCAGCCACTGGTCGAGGATTGCCGGGTTGGCTTTGATCCACTCTTTGGCGACGGTGGTGGGGTTCTGTTTATCCAGAACCTTTTCCATCAGCTGGCTTTCGATTTCCACGGTGAACTGCAGGTTGTTCAGCAGTTTGCCGACGTTGGCGCAGCGCGCTTCGTAATCCGCCGGTACTACGGTGTAGACCTTAGCGGCGCCGAAGTCTGGACCGAACACGTCATCGCCGCCTTCCAGGTAGGTGATGTCGAACTGAGTGTTCATCGGGTGCGGTGCCCAGCCGAGGAACACGGCGGGTTCATTCTTCTTCACCGCGCGTTGCAGCTGGACCAGCATGCCGGCTTCGCTGGATTCGACCATCTTGAATTCGCCGAGGCCGAACTGGTTGCTCTTGATCATGCCGTCGATCAGCAGGTTGCCGTCGTTGCCTGGCTCGATGCCGAAGATCTTGCCGCCCAGCTGATCCTTGAACTTGGCGATGTCGGCAAAGCTTTTCAGCCCGGCTTCAGCGGCGTAGGTCGGGACGGCGAGGGTGTATTTGGCGCCTTCGAGGTTGGCTTTGGGCAGTACTTTGACGCCGCCATCCTTGGTGAAGGGTTCGATCACGGCGTCCATCGAGGGCGCCCAGTAACCGAGGAATACGTCGATCTGGCCTTTCTGCACGCCGGTAAAGGCGATGGGTACGGAGGCCATGATTTTGCGCGTCTGGTAGCCCAGGCCTTCGCTGAGGGTCATGGCCACGCCGGTGGTGGCGGCGATGTCGGCCCAGCCGATTTCGGCGAAGCGCACCATCTTGCAACTCTCCGGCTCCTGCGCCCAGGCGCTTTGCAACATGGCCACGGAGAGCAGGCCGACACCTGCGAGCTGTTTAATCGTTTTCATCTGCGACTCCCTGTGATGGCAAAAGCTAAGGCTTACTGACGTTGAAGTTTGCCGCTGAACCAGCCGAACAGGCTGCTGCGTTTGGCGGTTTGCGGGGTACCGAAACTTTCCGTGATGCGGTCGAGAATGATCGCCAGCAGCACCACGGCCATGCCGCTTTCGAAGCCCAGGCCGATGTCCAGGCGCTGGATGCTTGCCAGTACGTCGTTGCCTAGGCCGCCGGCGCCGACCATCGAGGCGATGATCACCATCGACAGGGCCATCATGATGGTCTGGTTGACCCCGGCCATGATCGACGGCATGGCGTTGGGCAGCTGGACCTTGAACAGTAGCTGACGCGGCGTGCAGCCGAAGGATTGGCCGGCTTCGATGATTTCCTTGTTGACCTGGCGGATGCCCAGGTTGGTCAGGCGCACCGCCGGTGGCATGGCGAAGATCACCGTGGCGATGATCCCCGGCACGCGGCCGAGGCCGAACAGCATGGCGGCGGGGATCAGGTAAACGAACGCCGGCATGGTCTGCATAAAGTCGAGAATCGGTCGGATGATGGTCGCCACTCGCTCGCTGCGCGCCGCCCAGATGCCCAGGGGAATACCGAGTAACAGGCTGATCAGCGTGGCGGAGAAGGTCAGGCCGAGCGTCACCACCGTCTGTTCCCAGAAGCCGGTAAGCACAATCAGCACGAAGGAGATGGCGGTGAAGATGGCGAACTTGTAGCCGATGCGCCACAGGCCGAGGCCGATAAAGATGGCGATCAGCAGCCAGGCCGGTGGCAGCATCAGCAGCCATTCGATGCCTTCGGAGAAGCCGTTGACCACTGCGCCGATGCTGTCGAAGCCATCGCTGTAGTTGTCCAGCAGGTGCTGCACCACGTCGTTGACCCAGCTGCCCAGGTCGAGCTGTTTCTCACTCATGGAACTCTCCCTGCAGGCGGGTCAGCAGGCGACCTTTGCTGATGGCGCCGCTGTAGCGGCCATTGCTGTCGACCACCGGGATCGGCCCTTCGTTGTCCACTAGGCGTTCAATCACCTGGTCCAGCGGCAGGTCTTCGGGGATCGGTTTGATTGACTTGAGCACCTGGTCGTCGAGGCCGCAGGTGCCGCCGCCTTCGACCAGCAGGGCGATGCGCTCCAGGCTGATGGAGCCCTGGAAGGTGTGCTGCTCGTCGACGACAAAGGCGTAGTGCTTATCCAGCGCTTGCAGCTCCTGGCAGACCTTCTGCGCATCCGGCGCTTTGCCGTTGTGCACGTAGATCGGCACGCTGTCGGCCATCAGCTGGCCGGCGGTGAGGTAGCGGTTGGTGTCGACAGTATTGAAGAAGTTGCGCACGTAATCGTTGGCGGGGTTGTCGATCAGCTCCTGCGGGGTGCCGACCTGAACCAGTTTGCCGCCTTCCATGATGCCGATGCGGGTGCCGATGCGCATGGCCTCTTCGATGTCGTGGGACACGAAGATGATGGTGCGGCGGTCGGTCTTCTGCAGCTCCAGCAGCACGTCCTGCATCTCGCGGCGCTTGAGCGGGTCGAGGGCGGAAAACGCCTCGTCCATGATGATCATTGACGGGTCGACCGCGAGGGCGCGGGCCAGGCCGACGCGCTGTTGCATGCCGCCGGACAGCTCATGCGGCATCTTGTGCGCAAAGGTGTCCAGGCCAACCTGCTTGAGTACCTGCATGGCGCGCTCTTCGCGCACCTTCTTGCTCTTGCCGGCCACTTCCAGGCCGAAGGCGGCGTTGTCCAGCACGCTGCGCGAGGGCATCAGGGCGAAGGACTGGAAGACCATGCTCATGTCGCGGCGGCGTAGATCGATAAGCTCCGCCTTGGGCATCTTGGCGACGTTCTGGCCGTCGATGTAGACGTTGCCGCCGCTGGGTTCAACCAGGCGGTTGATCAGGCGGATCAGGGTGGATTTGCCAGAGCCGGAGAGGCCCATCAGCACGAAAATTTCACCTTCCTCGACGCTGAAGGACACGTCGCTGACGCCGATAACCGCGCCTTTTTCCGCAAGAATCCGCTCCTTGCTCCAACCCTGCTTGAGCAGGTCGATGGCTTCTTGTGGCTCTGCGCCGAACACCTTGTAGAGGTTTTCGACGACGATTTTTCCAGACTGCATGGGATGATTCCCCTTCAGTAGACATCCAGATCAGTGCTGCGGAACCGCGCCTACGCCAGCTGGCGTACGTACGGTGATGCCGACTGTTCTTGCCTGTGTGGGTTTACTGGGTTCCGGGGTCGGGTCCGTGCCTTGCCGCGCAACACATTCAGGGCGCTCAGGCACAACCGCTGCAACGCTCCAGTTGCCTTGTGGGCAATGGACGCTATGGGGGCGTACTGTCGAGTCAACCTTGCTGTGCCGTGCTGCAAACCGCGTTCCAAACCCTCTGGCAGTGTTACGAAGTCCCATCCTTGGGTTTTACACACCTCGACCCGAGGTGCGCGTACATCCGAAATTTCTTGTTGGGCTGGCACCCATCGCGTGGTGAGCCAGCGCTTATATATTCTTCGGTCCGGGGCTGTGGGCTCCCGGTCTGTCGACCCTGCTCAGGCGACAGCTCCGAAATCGGCTGACTCAACGATATAGTCTTCGGCCTGTCGCAATTGTCGGTTTGCGACCCTGACGTGTTGCGCGGCGACATGCCCTTTGACTAAAAAAACCATAACAGACTTTTTACCCTCGATGCCAAGGCTGCAAGCCACGCCGGCCGTGGTTTACAGCTTTTTAAATGGCCACAGCCACTATGACCCGTGGGCTGTGGCGAAATCGAAAAAAACTCAAATTTAGTCATTGGCCGCCAGGTTCGCAGGGGCTTTTGGCGGCTGCCCGTCGCGTCGGGTTACCCCTTGCAGCCAGCTGGCCAGAGCCTGCGGGTTGGCTTTCAGCCAGGCTTTGGCCTCGCGGCGCGGGTTGGTGTTCTTATTGAGGATCGCGCCCATCAGGTAGCTTTCCATCTCCAGGCTGAAGCGCAGGTTCTGCAGCAACTGGGTAACGTTCGGGCACTGCTCGGCCAGGCCGGCGCGCACGTTGGTGTACACCGTTGCGCCGCCGTAGTTGGGGCCGAAGAACTCATCACCGCCGTCCAGGTAATGCATCTGCAACTGGTTGTTCATCGGGTGCGGCGCCCAGCCGAGAAATACCACCCATTGCTTGAGGTGTTCTGCGCGTTTGACCTGGGCCAGCATGCCGTTCTCGCTGGATTCCACCAGGCTGAAACCGGCCAGGCCAAAAGCGTTCTTGTCGATCATCTGCTGGATCAGCTTGTTGCCGTCGTTACCCGGTTCGATACCGTACAGCTTGTCGCCCAGTTCTTTGCTGAAGCGCGCAAGATCGGCGAAGTTCTTTACGCCGCCGTCATAGGCCGCCTGGTTCACTGCCAGGGTGTATTTGGCCCCTTCGAGGTTGGCGCCGAGGGTCTTTACCGAGCCGTTGGCGGCGTAGGGTTTGATGTCGTTTTCCATACTCGGCATCCAGTTGCCGAGGAACACGTCGATCTTGCCGTCCTGCATGGCCTGGTAGGTATCCGGCACGGACAGGCGTTTGACCTGGGTGCGGTAACCCAGCTCGCTGAGCACCTGGCGGGTGACGGCGGTGGTCACGGTGATATCGGTCCAGCCGACATCGGCAAAGCGAATCAGCCCGCACTGCGCCGGCTCAGCAGCCTGGGCCAGTAGCGGTGTGCTCAAAGCAGCCGCCAGCAGGCAGCCGCGCATATTCAGTGTCATCAAGCCTCTCCCGATTACGGTGACAGGGCGCGCCAGTGCAGGCACGCAGTCGGCCACGGGGCGGGCAGGGCGAGCAGCGGCTGGCCGGTCCATGGGCGCGGCGATCATGCCGACAGATTTCCTCCGCTGCCTATGCGTGAAGTCGCAACTAGAACGCTGCTGTCGTGAATTGCTGCTGCGGTGCTTGAAACTGCGCGCTGTCGCACACGTCGCGTTCACTTGCGGCGCTGACGGATTTAGATATGGGCGGGTCGGTGTGGGGCGACGGTGGTGTGGGGAAATCCTGATCATGGCCTGCATGTAGCAATCGTGCAGGAGAGTGTCGTGGCTATCAGCGTGTTTGACCTGTTCAAGATCGGCATTGGCCCGTCCAGTTCGCATACCGTCGGGCCGATGCGCGCGGCGGCGCTGTTTAGCGGCGCATTGGCCGAGCGGCGTTTGCTGGAACGCACTGCACGCTTGCAGGTGCGCCTGTACGGTTCGTTGTCGGCCACCGGTGTTGGCCATGGCAGCGACCGTGCAGTGATCATGGGGCTGATGGGCGAGTGGCCGGATCAGGTCGACCCGAGCAGCATCGAGCCGCGGATTGCTGAGTTATTGGCCAGCGGCCAGTTGCAGCTCGGCGGGCGGGTCAGCATCGCCTTCGACTGGGCACGCGACATGCTGCTGCTGGATGAAAACCTGCCCTATCACCCCAACGCCATGGCCCTTAGCGCCTTTGCCGCCGATGGCAGCCTGCTGCACGAAAACACCTATTACTCGGTGGGCGGCGGTTTTGTGGTGGATGCCGAGCAGGTGGCCAGCGGCCAGCTGGATCAGGACCAC
>JBIHZW010000182.1:0-7406 GCA_044240245.1 Pseudomonas sp.
AACTGGAAGTGCGCCGCCGCACCCGCGATATGCAGCGCCTGCAGGAAGTCACCATCGAGGCCATGGCCAGCCTCGCGGCCATGCGCGACAACCCCAGCGGCAAACACCTGGAGCGCATTGAACCCTTTATGACCACCCTGGCCACTGCGCTGGCCCATCAGCAACCGGCCCTGGTCGATGAGTTGAGCAAGGAGCGCATCGTCCAGGTGGGTAAATCGGCGCTGCTGCATGGCATCGGCAAGCTGGTGCTGCCGGACCGCATCCTGCTCAATCCCATCCAGCAACTGCAGGGCGATGACCTCAAGCTGCTGCATCGGCATACCGAGGCCGGGCGCAATGCCTTATTGGCCGCCGAAGCCAAACTGGGCAACGTCACCGATTTCCTGCGCGACGCCCGCGATATCGTTTATAGCCAGCATGAATGCTGGGACGGCAGTGGCTATCCGCAAGGCTTGCTGGGCGAGCAGATTCCCCTGACGGCTCGGCTGATGGCCGTGGTCAGTGCTTATGAGGAGCTGACCAGTCATCACCTGTACCGGCCTTCATGCAGCCACGCCGACGCGCTTCAGCAGATCAGCGCGGCCAGTGGTACGCGCTTCGATCCCTCGGTGGTGCTGGCCTTTATCGAGGCCGCCGATGACTTCGCCGAAATCGCCCAGCGCCTGGCCGACGACGCCGCGGCAATTCACGCCGAACTGCAGCGCCTGGACGACTCGCTGGGCGAAAGCATTGAGCTGACCCTGCCAGCGAGCTGATTACTGCCAGTCGAGGCTTAGCTCAGCCTGCCAGGCGAAGCGCTCGAAATGGCTGGTCACCACCTTCTTCAGGCTTTCCAGGCCTTCGTTGCTGGCGCTTTGTACGCTGAGGCGCAGGCCGTCGGCCTCTGCCTGCAACAGGGCGAGGCCGCTGTCGAACTCGATACGGCCCTGCTGCTCATCGAAACTCACCGGGATCTTGTGAGCGAAGTGTTTGCATAGCCGGCTGATATAGCGGGCCGGTGTATCCGTGGCGACATAGGCGCTGGCGTTCAGTTGCATGGTTTTCTCCTTAATCGTGGGCGGCTTAATAGCCGACGGTAAAGCGTTGGCGCAGGTGTTGCGGGCGTTCCAGCTCATCGATGATGGCCACGGCGAGGTCTGCCACCGAGATCTGCGCCGGGGCGTCGCCATTCATCAGCAGCTGATCGCCGCCAATGCGGAACTGCCCGCTGCGTGCGCCGGGCTGCAGCAGGGCGGGCGGCGAGATAAAACTCCAGGCCAGCGCGGTTTCAGTCTTCAGCAGGTTGAGGGCCTGCCGTGCGCCTTCGGCGCCTTCCTTGTATTCGGCGGGGAAATCCGGGGTGTCGATCAGCTGCAGGCCGGGGGCGACATACAGGCTGCCTGCGCCGCCGACTACCAGCAGGCGCTGTACGCCGGCTTGTTTGCTGGCGGCGATGATTGCCTGGCTGCCCTGGATAAAGCGCTCGCGAATATCCGCCGTGCCCCAGCCTGGGTTGAACGCGTGGATCACCGCGTCATGGCCCTTGAGTTGCTCGGCCAATACCTCGGCGTTGTAGGCATCGCCGGCCACGGCGGTCAGCGCCGGGTGCTGCGGCAGTTTTGCGGGATCACGGACGATGCCGCTGATCTGGTGGCCACGGTCCAGGGCTTCTTGCAGAACAGCTGCGCCAACAAAGCCGCTGGCGCCGATCAGAGCGAGTTTCATGGGGTTCTCCAGATGGGATTAAGTGCGAGAGATAATCTCAGCTGGATAAAGGTCAGAAAAATAGGCTAAAAAGGCTTTAACTATTAAGTAGAGCTTACGAATGGAACAGCTAAAGCGCATGGCGGTGTTTGCCACCGTGGTCGATCGCGGTTCCATGGTGGCAGCGGCCGAGGTGTTGGGCATGACGGCCTCGGCGGTTAGCCAGCAGATCCGCAAGCTGGAAGAAAGCACCCAGGTCAGCTTGCTGCACCGCACTACGCGCAAGTTGACCCTGACCGAGGCAGGCGCGACCTTCTACCAGAGCTGCGCCCAGGTGCTGGCGCTGGCTCAGCAGGCCGAGCAGAGGTTGGCCGAGCTGCGCGATGCGCCAGTGGGCGAGCTACGTATTGCCGCGCCAGTGGGTTTTTCCGGGCGCCGACTTAGCGCTGCACTGGCGCCGCTGTTGCAGGCGCACAGCGGCCTGAGCCTCAAGCTGTTCTTCCATGATGAGCAGATCGACCTGATTGAGCAGCGCATCGACCTGGCCATTCGTGTTGGCAATCTAGAGGACTCCAGCCTGGTGGCGCGGCATATCGGCGACTCGCGCATGCTGTTGTGCGCCGCACCTGCGTATCTGCTGCGCAAGCCACTGATCAATCATCCGCAAGACTTGATCGGTCTGGACTGGCTGATCCTGCACGGCGATAACGCGTTCAACGTGCTGGAGCTGCACGGGCCGGATGCACAGGTGGAAAAACTGCGAGTGGAAAGCCGGGTGGGGTGCAATAACATCCTGGCGGTGCGGCATTTCACGTTGGCCGGTATGGGCGTGTCGTTGCAGCCGGAACAGGAAGTGCGTGAAGAGTTGGCCAATGGCAGTTTGCTTGAGCTGCTGCCGCACTGGCGTTTGCCACCATTCGGCATCTACCTGGTGACACCGCGCCGCGATGCGCAACCGGCCAAGGTGCGCTATGCCATCGAGGCGCTGCGCCAGCACCTGCAGACGTTTTGAGCGTGCCTGTTACTGCCAGTCGAGGCTTAGCTCAGCCTGCCAGGCAAAACGCTCGAAGTGCGCGGCAATCAGGTGCTTGAGCTTCTCCAGGTCTTGCGGGTTGTTGCTCAGGGCGGTGATATGCAGGCCGGTTCTGTCTGCATGCAGATGCGAGAGACCGAAAGCGAACTCGATGCGCCCGTGATGCTCATCGAAGCTGACTGGCAGCTTGTGGGCGAACTGGGTGCACAGGCGGCTGATATAGCGCGCCGGCGTCGGCGTGGCGACATAGCTAGAGGCGACGCACGGGGCGCTTATGCCGTTACACCGGCTGGGAATGGCATGACGCTGGGCGGCCAAGTCTTCCAAGGTGTTGTGCGGGTAGAGGGCGGGCCTCTGCAGAACAGTGCTGATGCCAGATTGGGCACGCTTCATGGTTATTTCCCCCAATCACTGCAGGCTCAGGCTAAGTGCCTTCGCTGGGTAAAGGTAAAGTCCAGCACGCGTCGCACGCCCTAGGGCATGGTCGACTGGCTGATGTGTAGCCTATGGGACAGTGCTTAAAGCCTTTTGGTTGCATCGGGCGCTTGCTTGTAACGCCTGGTTTGCTTCGCTTGAGGGGTTTAAATTCGCCGCCAATCCGCGTGCTTGAGCGGTTTTTGCCCGCTTTGCGCGGCCTGCGTAATACTCCGCAACCTGGGCCTTGCTGACAGGAGGGTGGGCGCTGCTTAAAGATTGCCGTATAACGGGCGGCAGATACGACTTGGGCAACACAGGACCCCTGATTAAAGCTGATGAAGACGCCAAAACGTATTGAGCCCCTGGTCGAAGCCGGGCTGGTCGATGAAGTGATACGCCCGCTGATGAGCGGTAAAGAAGCCGCGGTCTATGTGGTGCGCTGTGGCGAAGAACTACGCGTCGCCAAGGTCTATAAAGAAGCCAACAAACGCAGCTTCCGCCAGGCCGCCGAGTACCAGGAAGGCCGCAAGGTGCGCAACAGTCGTGATGCCCGGGCCATGGCCAAAGGCTCGAAGTACGGTCGCAAGGGCCAGGAAGACGCCTGGCAGAATGCTGAAGTGGCGGCGCTGTTCCGCCTGGCCAGCGCCGGGGTGCGGGTGCCCAAGCCGTATGACTTCCTTGAAGGCGTGTTGCTGATGGAGCTGGTCGATGACGGCGAGGGTGATGCAGCTCCGCGCCTCAATGATGTCGACCTGCATCCGGACGATGCCCGCGAATTCCACGCCTTTATGATTCATGAAGTGGTGAAAATGCTTTGCGCGGGTTTGGTGCATGGTGACCTGTCGGAATTCAACGTACTGCTTGATCCAGGCGGCCCGGTGATCATCGACCTGCCGCAGGCGGTGGACGCAGCTGGGAACAACCATGCGTTCAAGATGCTTGAGCGTGATGTCGGCAACATGTCCGCCTACTTCGGTCAGTTCGCCCCGGAATTGAAGTTCACCAAGTACGCCAAGGAAATGTGGGCGCTGTATGAGGCCGGTGAGCTGACCCCGGAAAGCCTGCTGACCGGCGAATTCGATGACCCGGAAGAAGAAGCCGATATCGACGCAGTGATGCGCGAAATCAAGGCCGCCCTGGCCGACGAAGCGCGCCGTCAGGCGCTGCTGAATGCCGAAGACGAACCCAAGGGCGAAGAGCCTCCACCGCCTTGGGCGCAATAGGCAGAGCGTGCTGCTGATAAAAAAATGCCGCTCACCTGATCAGGTGAGCGGCATTTTTTTGCTCTGGATATCTTGGATGTTTGCGTCGCTTACAGCCGCGTGGCCTTGAAGGTATCGCAGCGGCCGACATCACCACCGTCGAAACCGGTCTTGAACCAGCGTACGCGCTGCTCCGAGGTGCCGTGGGTGAAGGAGTCTGGCACCACCTGACCGCGGGCCTGCTTCTGCAAGCGGTCATCGCCGATGGCGTTGGCGGCGCCCAGTGCTTCCTCGATATCCCCTGGCTCCAGCCAGTCATGCCGGCGTTGGCCGTGGAAGGCCCACACGCCCGCCAGGCAGTCTGCCTGCAGTTCCTGGCGCACTAGCAGGCCGGTGGCGCCTTCCACCCGCTCGCCGCGCTGGCGGGCGGCATTGACCTTGGCCGAGACGCCGAGCAGGGTCTGCACGTGGTGGCCGACTTCATGGGCAATCACATAAGCCTGGGCAAAGTCGCCCGCCGCGCCAAAGCGTTGCTCCAGCTCGCGGAAGAACGCCAGGTCGATATACACTCGCTGATCGCCGGGGCAATAGAACGGCCCAACCGCCGAGTTGGCGAAGCCGCAGGCGGAATTGACCCCGTCACGGAACAGCACCAGGGTCGGGTCCTTGTACTGCCGATTGGCGCCCTGGAAGATTTCCCGCCAGGTGTCCTCGGTATCGCCGAGCACCGCGCGGACGAATTCCGAATGCTCGTCATTGGTCGCCGGCGCGGAGCTTTGCGGCGCGCTGACCGAGCCGCCCTGCATGGCTTGCCCGGCCAGCTGGCCGAGGATCTGCATCGGGTCCTGACCGCTGAGCAGGCCGACGATCACCACGATGGCCACCCCGCCAAGAGTCAGTCCCTTGCCGCCGCCCATACGTGAGCCGCTGCCGCGCGCGTCCACCACGTTGTCACTGCGTCTTCCGCGTTTCCAGCGCATCGCTATCGTCCTGTGTGTATGCCGAGCTTGAGTGTCGTCCTCTGGTGTGCGCTACGCCAGTGCAGTCGTCACTTATTCAATGGTGGGGTATTCGCTGATCACCCGCTCGGCGCCTTGCTTATCCAGGCCGATGACTTGATAGGCGTCGCGCACATTGCCGTATTCCATACCCGGTGAGCCTGCTGGCATGCCAGGTACGGCGGCACCGAGTAGGTCGGGCTGCTTGCGCATTTTGAGAATGGCGGCGGCGGGGACATGACCTTCGACAAACTGGCCGTTGATCACCCCGGTATGGCAGGACGACAGGCGCGGCGGTACGCCCAAGCGCTGTTTGACCGCGCTCATATCGGTTTCGACATGATCGACAACGTTAAAACCGTTGTCCTGCAGGTGGCTGATCCAGGCCTTGCAGCAACCGCAGTTGGCATCGCGATGCACGTCGATGGTCAGGGGGTCGGCGGCGAAACTCAGGCTGCTGACAAACAGCCCGGCGAGAACAAGCAACTGGCGCATGGGGTAACTCCTGGCAGGTGAAAGGCTGAGCATAGCGCCCGGCGGCCGTGGCGAACTACTGTCGATTTCCGAATGAGGCGGCTGGGGCTTATGCTGCGTGCTCGATTTCTGGGCTCTCGAATTCCAAGAAAAGGATGCTGTCCATGTTGTTTGCACGCGTAGTACTGGTGATTCAACTGTTGGCATTGGCGGGTCTGGGCCTGGCCTATTTTGTCCGTCCCCATGAAATGGCCAATCTCAGCGGCATGCTGCTGATGTCGCCGGCGGCCGCCACCGATATGCGGGCGTTTTACGGCGGCCTGCAACTGGGCCTGGCGGCTTTTATCGGTTTGTCGCTGACTCGGCTGGACTTCACCCGCGCAGCGCTGACCCTGCTGGTCCTGCTCTACAGCGCCCTGGCGTTGGCGCGGATCGGCGGCCTGTGGCTGGATGGCGGCGCGCAGCAGACCTTCAATCTCTACGCGCTGCTGCTGGAAGTGGTGTCGGTGGTGCTGTGCTTCTGGGCGCTGCGCGGTTTGCAGCGCGTCTGAGTCAGCGTGCGGTGGGGAAGCCTTCGAGGATTTTGGCCACGCCACGGTCGAAGTTTTCCTGGCTCATGTCCGGGTTGTGCAGCTGCCGGTTGATCTGCGCCTGAAACAGCACCGCCTGGGTCTTGCTATCGAGAATGCGCAGGGCCAGGCGTGCGCGCTCATCTTCGGTGGCGCGGGTCTGGGTATAAACCGTGCCGCCCACCGCTATCGGGGTGAGCTCAATTCCCGCTTCATGCTCCAGCCCTAGGGCATAGATGACCTGCATATCAGGCTGCGTTTCAGTGAAGCGGTAACCCTTGGCGCTGAGAGCGTTCTGCACCGCCTGGTTAAAGCGCTGCTCCAGATCCATACGATGACCGCTGGCCCTGACCGCCCGCACGCTGAAGGTCTGATACGGCGTGGCTTGCACAGGTTGCAGCACCTGTATCGACGGTTCTGGCGTGCTGGTGCAGGCACTCAGCAGGGGCAGCAGCAGGGCTAACAGATAACGACGCATCGACGACTCCTTGGCGGGTGGGTGCCAGGCACCTGGCCAGCGCAGTCTAGGTCGGGTGGCGCAACCTTGCGCCAATCTGCCGATGGGTCTGTTGCTTGCACCCTATGTAGCTGTGGGTGGCGTGGTAACGCTAGCGGCGCTCCAGCAGCACACCCGACTCCATATGGTGGGTGTAGGGGAACTGGTCGAACAGCGCGCAGCGCGTCACCTTGTGGCTGTCATTCAGCTGGGCGATGTTGGCGGCCAGGGTTTCCGGGTTGCAGGAGATATACAGAATGCGCTCGAAGCGCCGGGTCAGCTCGCAGGTGTCCGGGTCCATGCCGGCACGCGGCGGGTCGACGAATACGCAGCCGAAGTCGTAGCTTTTCAGGTCGATGCCGGCCAGGCGGCGGAACGGCCGCACTTCATTCAACGCTTCGGTCAGCTCTTCGGCGGACAGGCGCACCAGGCTGACGTTGTCCACGCCATTGTCGGCCAGGTTGGCCAGGGCGGCATTCACCGAGGACTTGCTGATCTCGGTCGCCAGCACCTTGCGCACGCGGGTGGCCAGCG
>JBIHZW010000183.1:0-7388 GCA_044240245.1 Pseudomonas sp.
CACCCTGGCCGATGGCCTCGCCGTTGCGACGCACCTCGGCCTCAAGCAGAAAGCGACTTTCCGTCAGGTAATGCCCTTCAAGCACCTGCGCCACCTTCACTTCGAGCTCGTCGGGGCGAATATCGGTGAGAAAGCCCAGGCTGCCGCGGTTGACGCCCAGCACCGGCACCTTGTGCCGCGCCAGAGCGCGGGCTGCGCCAAGCATGCTGCCATCACCGCCGACCACGATTACCAGGTCACACACTTCGCCGAGAATTTTCCGCGACGAGGTCTGCAGGCCATGGCCCGGCAGCACTTCGGCGATGGTGTCTTCGAGGATCACATGCAGGTGACGAGCGAGCAGAAATTTCTTCAGCCGGCGAATGGTGTCGAGAACCTGGGTGCTGCCCAGTCGACCGATGATGCCGATATTACGAAACTGCTCCATGGTGCTCCCGCCAGGCTCTGAATCTAGTGGTTCGGATTATGGGCGAAAGCCCATGGCAGCGGCAAACCGCTGACCGGCTATGACGGTGGTCAAACGCCTGGAGAAGAGCTCGCAAGGCTGTTTTTAACCCCGCAGAACCGACGCGCAGCAAATCCTAAACAGCCTCTAAGCGCTATGCTCGCAACATGACGCCCTTCCCTTCCCTCATCGACCTGCCCTCACAACTACGCCAGCCCGCTGTGCGCGACCTGGCCTGGGCGCTGCTTTCGCCGCCGCTACTGGCGCAGACGCCATGGCCACAGCGTCACCCGCTCAAGGCCAGCAGCTGGAACCAACAACCTGATGCACTGGCGGACTGGTTGCTGAGCCTGGATGCCAACAGTCATACCCTTCTCCACTGGCTGAGCCAGAGTTCGGTGCGCCGCCTGGGGCTGTATTACGAACGCCTCTGGCAGTATGCCCTGCATGCCGCACCCGGTATTGAAGTGCTGGCAGCCAACCTGCCTATTCGCCAGCAGGGTCATACCCTGGGCGAGCTGGATATGCTGCTGCGCGATGCAGAGGGTGTGCATCACTTGGAGCTGGCAATCAAGCTGTATCTCGGCCAGCCGCATTGCAGTGGCGCGGACCCGGCACATTGGCTCGGCCCCGGCAGCCACGACCGCCTGGATATAAAACTCGCGCACCTCGGCCAGCACCAGCTGCCGCTGTCCGCCCGCGCGGAAGCCCAACAGAGGCTGGCCGAGCTGGATATTCAGCAACCTCAAGCAGCTCTGTGGCTGGGCGGTTATCTGTTCTACCCCTGGCAGCAGCCCGCCTATGGCATACCGAAAAATGGCAACCCGGCTTATCTGCATGGGCGCTGGCTGCATCAAGGAGACTGGCCAAGCTTTGTCCTGCACAACCCAGGTCACTGGCAGCCGTTAGCACGACACGCCTGGCTGGCGTCAGCGCGGATTGAGGAAGAGCATTTGTGGTCGCACGAGCAATTCAATCAATGGCTCAGGGCACTGCCTGGCGATGCCAACGCGCAACTGCTCGTACGCCTGATTGAAGGCCCGCAGAATGACTGGCAGGAAGCCGAGCGGGTATTTCTGGTGAATGATCACTGGCCGGCGCAACCGGCCAGCTAGCTCACAGACTGCGTTCGGTGCGCCCGCCCGAGCGCGCCAGATAGCCCGAGCCACTTTCACACAACAGCGCATCACGCTGGATCGCCGGCAAAGCATCCACGCCATTACGCAGGGCGTAGGCGCTGTAGCCAAGCTGCGAGAGGAGAAACACCGCACTGCTGCTGCGTTTGCCGCTGTCGCAGTAGCACAGATAAGTACGCGTCTTATCCAGAAGACGCGCTTTCAGACGCAGCAGCTGCAGCGGCATATTCAGTGACTGCAACGCATGGGCCCGCTCGTATTCTTCCTGCAGGCGCACATCCAGCCACTGCGCCCCCGCGGCGAGCAAACGCGACGCCTCACCCAGCGATACCTCATCGACCACCGGCGCCTTCAGCAAGGCAAAAAAATCCTGGCGATCCAGGCGCAACACCACGCCGTCTTCCAACATGGTCACTGTGGCGTTGCGCGGGCTGTCAGCCAGCAAGGCCTCCTCACCAAAGCAGGCGCCGATCTCCAGTTCGGCCAACACCTGCTGCGCACTGTCTGCCCCGCGAATTACCTCGGCCCGGCCATTTTTCAGGAAGTAGCAGCTGTCACCGACATCACCTTCCTGCAACACGGTACTGCCAGCGGCCAGCTCGATACGCTGCAAACGCTCCAGCATGGCACGCACGTTGGACGGCGGCACCTTGGCAAACAGCGGGTTTTCCAGCAGACGTTCTAGCCACTCGACCTCGGCATGGTTCTGCCCCAGTTCCAGCAGCAGATCCTGATAGGCCAGGCGCCAAGTCAGAAGGCGATTGAGGGTCGCGGTGTCCAGCGCCAGCACGCTGGCATCGGTCAGCGCCCGCGCTTCATGCAAGCGCGGCAGGCTCGGTGACAGCGGGTGACAACTAGCTTCGCTACCGGCCTGCAAGCGTTGCTCCTGACCATCAACCGATTGCAGCAGCAACTCGCCCGCGAGCAGGTAGTAGGTCAAGCGCGCCTGATCCCCCGGACGAAACAACAACTGCCCCGCCAGCAAAGGCTGCGGCACCAGCTGTGTACGCAGCTCGCGCCACTGCTGCTCGGACAGCACGTTAAGTGGCGTCAGGCTGCGTAACTGTTCGGGGTTAAGAGGTTCGCTCATGGAATATCCAGGCTCCGCTGGTGAAATTCAGTGTAGCCGGGTTAATCGGCCGAGCATGCTTTAAGCGCCGCAGCACGGCCCTGCAAGCCCCCCGTGTGGACAAACACCAGGCGGCTGCCGCGAGCAAAGTAACCGGCCTCGACCTGCTGGCGCAACGCCATTAATGCCTTGGCGGTATACAGCGGTTCCAGCGGCACGTCACTTTCGGCTTCCGCTGCCCGCATAAAAGTGAGCAATTCGATGTCCACTTTGGCAAATCCACCACGGCTGGCCTCATGCAACTGATAAAGCCCGACGGGCATACCGGCAGCCTGAACAATCGTCTGAACCTGCTGCTCGACGCCATGATCGACCGGCACCGCCAGCGCCGCATACACAGGATGCGCGGCGGCCTCACCAAGCAGCAGACCTGCCAGAGTAGTGCCCGTCCCTGCCGCCAGCCACCAGGCGTCGTAATCGGTCCAGCCCAGATTTGGCAGCTGCTCACGAACCTGCTGCACCAGGCTTATGCACCCCAACGCGCCCGGCAGGCCGCCACCACCCTCGGGCAGCGGATAAAAGCCCGGATAGCGCGCCTGCCAGGGCAACCAGAAGTCGCCCGCATGTCGAGCCCGGTAGCCCGCATAACCCAGCCAGTGCAGGTGCATGCCGAAGGCCTGCAGATCATCCACCGTCGGGGTCTGCTGCGGATGGCCACGCAGGAGCCCGACAGTCTGGAAATTGAAACGTTTACCAGCAGCGGCCAGGGCATGCAGATGATTGGAATGCGCGCCGCCCAGGCTGATCACGCCAGTGGCACCACAGACTTCTGCGGCGCGTAGATGCTCGGAGAGTTTGAACCATTTATTGCCGCTGATCAGTGGATCAAGCAGGTCCAGGCGCAGCACCGCTAGCTCGATCCCGGCAGCTAGCGCCCACTCCAATCGCAGGGTTTGCAAGGGCGCGCGCGGCGCCCAGTCAGGCAGGACAACCGACAAGGTTAACTGACAGTACGCAAACGGCTACTGGCCTTGTGCCGCGCACAGCAATTGGATTCACCCAGGGCAAAGCGGCTCGGCGTGTCGATACGGTCGATCGGGATGGCGCAGCGCTCGCCACTGGGCAGCGAGGCCTCACAGCTTGGCTGCTGATAATGCGCCAGCCAGTGACGGTACTGCTCCTCGCTGACAAAACACTTGGCCGCAGCATAGGCCAGTGGGTTGTCCTGATACGAGGCGATATCCTGCAGCGGGATGGTCAGGTGACCGGCACCTGGGTGATAGACCACGAAGACCACACCGAGCTTGGCCAGGCGTTCGAGAATCTGATCACCGCCCTGACTGGCCAGATCGGCGTAGGCGCGTTTGAGGCGATTGATCTCCTGCAACGCCTGGGTGTCCTGCTCGCTGCGATAAGCCAGCTCAACATCGCGAATAGCAATCTGCTCTTTGTATTCGGCCACTGCCGAAGCGATCTTGGCCTGCATCTCACCTTCGAACTGCGCACGCAGGCTATCGCTCTCGCTGCGACCATCACGTTCCAGCGCACGCAGCTGCTCTGTCATATCCTCGCGGGACGTCTGGAAACTCGCCGCCTGAGCTGCCAGTTGCGTCTTCAGCGCAGCGTTGTGCTCTTCCTGCTGACGCAACGCCTGGTGCAGGCCGTGGATTTGCGCCTGCAGATTCTTGTTCTGCTCATCGCTGGCCAGCTTGAACTTGGCCAGTTCTTCTTCGTGCTGCTGGGTCAGGCTGCTGATGCGCAAACGCTGCTGCTTGATCAGCTGCGCGGCTTTCAAGCGCTGCTCCTGGTCAAGCTTTTCAGTGGCCTTGGCGGCCTCTTCCTGAGCGGGATCGGCTGCGTACCACTTGTCCTCAGAGGCCATCTGCAGACGTTCGGGCGCAACCGCCTGAGCGTTCTCATCTTCGGCCAGCAAACCCAGGCTGTTACGCTTGACCACATCGCGCAGCAGCGCCAGGTCGTTATTGCCGGGAGTCAGGCTGGGGTCCCAGAGGTGCATCTGGTGCCAGGACACCGGGCACTGGCTGCGGCAAGCCAGACGAATCGGGCCGGCACCCAGATCAGGGCCGCGCCCAGCCCGCTCGGCCAGGGCCTGCAGAGGGATATTCCAGCCGGAGTCCGGCGCGCCCTTTTCGTCGAAATCCAGGTAGAAAAACACCAGCGCCTTGATCAGCAAGCGCGGGTTGATCAGCACGTACGCCACACGCATTTGCTGATCAGCAAATTCCGGCATATTCACTACGCCGTCGAGCAAGGCTTCGAATTCGGGGAAAAACATTTGCTTGCAGATGCCGCCGCGCTCACTGAAGAACAGTACGGCCTCGACCATCTGCGGCTTGTTCTGCATGCTCATCGGTTTTCCTCTAGGCCGAAACGGACGCTCCGCTCAGCACGTGACACATCCGGCTTATGCTGCGCAAAAACTGGCGCACATGGCAAGACTGTCAACATTCTGACGGGTTAAGCAAGGCCCATGTTGCAGGCGCTATACCCTTGTTCAGACAAGTCTAGGGGAAAAACCAAGCCCAGCAATGTGACTGGGTTGGCAGTCACCCTGCTAGCCAGCCGATAAAAACCAGCTTACAGGGCGAAACTGTGATGGATTTGGTGCAACGACTCAGGCTTTGGCGGCAGCCAGGAATGGAGCCAAGCGCCGACCCATTTCCTCGCCCAAGGCCTGCAGGCCACTCATGGGGCGAACCATCACTTCAAAATCGACGATCTTGCCGGCTTCATCGAAGCGAATCATGTCGATGCCCTTGAGTTCGCGCTCACCCACCTTGGCACTGAACTCCAGCACCACGTTAAGGCCATCGGCACTGGCCAGCTCACGGTGGTAGGCAAAGTCGACGAACACTTTGCTCACGGTATTGAGAATCAGCGACACCACCGGAGCACCGGCATAGGGCTTATGCGCCATGGGCGAACGGAACACCGCCTGCGGGTGCAGCAATTCCGGCAGGCTGCGCAGGTCATTGTTCTGCATCAGGCCATGCCACTGCGCGAGCGTGGCGGCCGCTGCCGGTTGAAGTTGAGCGTTGCTGGACATGAGCTTCTCCTTATTGTTGTGAGCCACATGCAAAACGCCCCGCACTAGGCGGGGCGTCGGTTGCGTTAGAGTTCGGCGGCGAGGCGCGAGCCTTGGTTGATCGCACGCTTGGCGTCCAGCTCGCTGGCCACATCGGCACCGCCAATCAGGTGCACATTCTGCCCGGCGCTTTCCAGACCTTCCTGCAGCTCGCGCAGCGGGTCTTGCCCGGCGCAGACAATCACCGTATCCACCGGCAATACCTGCGGCTCGCCACCTGCGATGCTGATATGCAGGCCGGCGTCGTCGACCTTGAGGTACTCGACCGAGTTGAGCATCTGCACATTCTTGTTCTTCAGGCCGGTGCGGTGGATCCAGCCGGTGGTTTTACCCAGGCCGTCGCCGACCTTGGATTTCTTGCGCTGCAGCAGGAACACTTCACGCGCAGCCGGGTGCGGATGGGCCTGAATACCCGCTACACCACCACGGGCCTCTAGGGCGGTATCGATACCCCACTCCTTCCAGAACTCTTCACGGTTGAGGCTGGTCGCTTCGCCCTGGTGAGTAATGAACTCGGAGACATCGAAGCCGATGCCACCGGCACCAATCACTGCAACCTTCTGGCCAACCGGCTTGCGCTGCAGAATGGCGTCCAGATAGCTGATCACCTTGGCGTGCTCGATACCCGGAATGGCCGGAGTGCGCGGCGCGATACCGGTGGCCAGGATGATTTCGTCGAAGCCGCCCTTGGCCAGCTCGTCAGCGCTGACGCGAGTGTTCAGACGCAGATCGACGCCGGTGGTTTCCAGCTTGCGCTTGAAGTAGCGCAGGGTTTCAAAGAACTCTTCCTTGCCCGGCACACGCTTGGCGACGTTGAACTGGCCGCCGATTTCGCTGGCGGAATCGAACAGGGTCACGCTGTGGCCACGCTCAGCGGCCACGGTGGCAGCGGACAGACCTGCAGGACCGGCGCCGACCACGGCAATCTTCTTCACGGCGGTGGTCGGAATGTAGTTCAGCTCGGTCTCGTAGCAGGCGCGCGGGTTGACCAGACAGCTGGTCAGCTTGCCGCCGAAAGTGTGATCCAGGCAGGCCTGGTTACAGCCGATGCAGGTGTTGATCTCGTCGCTACGGCCTTCTGCGGCCTTGTTGACGAAATCCGGGTCGGCGAGGAAGGGGCGTGCCATGGAGACCATATCGGCGTCACCTTCGGCCAGCACTTGCTCGGCCACTTCCGGGGTGTTGATGCGGTTGGTGGTGATCAGCGGAATGCTCACCTCACCACGCAGCTTGGCGGTGACCTTGGTGAACGCGGCACGCGGCACCTTGGTGGCGATGGTCGGGATACGCGCTTCGTGCCAGCCGATACCGGTGTTGATGATAGTCGCGCCGGCCTTCTCGATGGCCTTGGCCAGCAGGACGATCTCGTCCCAGGTGCTGCCGCCTTCCACCAGATCGAGCATCGACAGGCGGTAGATGATAATAAAGTTCGGCCCGACAGCCTCCCTGACACGACGGACGATCTCCACCGGCAGGCGCATACGGTTTTCGTAGCTGCCGCCCCAACGGTCGGTACGGTGGTTGGTGTGGGCAGCGAGGAACTGGTTAATGAAATAACCTTCCGAACCCATGATCTCCACACCGTCGTACTCGGCCTGCTGGGCCAGCACGGAACAGTTGATAAAGTCCTGG
>JBIHZW010000184.1:0-7386 GCA_044240245.1 Pseudomonas sp.
GGGACCACCCTGACCGGCCCAAGCCTGTCGTCGCTGGTCGCCAAGGTTGACGCCGCCGCTGACAGCACCCTGAAAGCCGACCTCGAAGCCACCGAAGGCAAGCTGCAGGCTCTGGTCGACAGCGCTAACAACGGCAAGCACTTCGATCAGCTGATCGCCGCCGACAACGCCGAAGGCCAGCAGATCGTCCGTGATGCCATCGTCGCCCTGGTCAAGCAGACCGGTGCAATCGAGCAGGCAGCTGGCAAGCTGGGTATCAGTGATCTAAACCCCGATACCGCTGACCACAGCTTCTAATCGTGTAGGACTTGCTGCGCGTCGGCGATACTGCGTTGAAAACAGCCTCGGAATGCTCATTTACAACACGTAAACTCCGCTTCCTCGGCTGTTTTCGCCTTGTCTCGCTCTAGCTCGCGAAGTCCGGAAATTAGTAGCACATAAGAAGCCGCGACTCCTTAACCGGAGTTGCGGCTTTTTTGTGGCCTGCCATCCCTTCGGCGCCGTCGCTACGTGACGTCAAAAATCCCTCCCGGCGATTTTTTGTGGCCTGCGACCTTTAACCACCATCGATAATGCAAATCCGTCTTATTTAAAACTGATCAGACTGTTAAGATCGGCCGCCTGTTTTTCTGTTGCGGATGTCCTTTCATGTTTGCGCCGCATCGCGTTGCGCTGCTGCTGGCCTTGAGCCTGAGCCTGGTCGCCTGCGATAAAACCCCACAGTTCACCCAGGCCGAACCTGGCGAAGCCCTGTCTGCCGGCAGCACCACTGTGCGCAAGGCGGATCAGAACGCCTTCTCCCTGCCGTCAGCCAACCTGTCGCCTTCGCGCCGCCTGGATTTCAGCGTCGGCAACAGTTTCTTTCGCAACCCCTGGGTCACCTCGCCGGCCACCACCACCGCGCGTGACGGCCTCGGCCCGTTGTTTAACACCAACGCCTGCCAGAACTGCCATATCAAGGACGGCCGCGGCCATCCACCGGCCGCTGATGCGCAGAGCGCGGCGTCCATGCTGGTACGTCTGTCGATCCCGGCGGGCAGTGAACATGCAGAAATCATCCAGCGCCTTGGCGTGCTGGCCGAACCCACCTACGGCGCTCAGCTGCAGGATATGGCCAACCCCGGCACCGCCCCCGAAGGCAAGGTGCGCGTCAGTTACAGCACGCAGCTGGTCAACTTTGCCGACGGTCAGCAGGTCGAGCTGCGTAAGCCCAACCTGGAAATCAGCCAGCTCGGCTACGGCGACCTGCACCCCGACACGCTGTTTTCCGCGCGTATCGCCCCACCGATGATCGGCCTCGGCCTGCTCGAAGCCATTCCCGAAGCGGCCATCCTGGCCAATGCCGACCCCGAAGACAGCAATGGCGATGGCATTTCCGGGCGCGCTAACCAGGTCTGGGACCGCGAGCAACAACGCTCGGTGCTCGGCCGCTTTGGCTGGAAGGCCGGCCAGCCCACACTCAACCAGCAGAATGCCGAAGCCTTTGCCAACGACATGGGCCTGACCAGCACGCTGGTGACCCATGACAACTGCACAACGGCGCAGACCGACTGCCGCAACGCGCCCCATCGCGGCGAGCCCGAGGTCAGCGACCACATCCTCGCCAGCGTGCTGTTCTACACCCGCAACCTCGGCGTGCCGGCGCGGCGCGGCGCCGATACGCCGCCGGTGCTGGCCGGCAAGAACCTGTTCTACCAGGCCGGTTGCCAAGGCTGTCACACCCCGCAATTCACCACCGCTGCCGATGCCGCCGAGCCTGAGTTGGCCAATCAGACTACCCGCCCCTACAGCGACCTGCTGCTGCATGACATGGGCGACGGGCTGGCAGACAACCGCCCGGAGTTTCTCGCCAGCGGCCGCGAATGGCGAACCCCACCACTCTGGGGCATCGGCCTGACGGAAACGGTCAACGGCCACACCCAGTTCCTGCATGACGGCCGCGCGCGCAACCTGCTGGAGGCCATTCTCTGGCACGGCGGCGAGGCCGAGGCGGCCAAGCAGCAGGTCATGACTTTCAATGCTGACGAGCGCGCCGCGCTGTTGGCTTTTCTGAATTCGTTGTAAGGAGCCGCAGATGATCCGCTCACCCCTCACGCTCGCCCTGTTCAGCCTCACACTCACCGCCTGCAGCCCAAGCGACCCGCAGCAACAGGTCAGCCGTGCGCTCACCGATGGCGTATTGCTGCCGATCTACAGCGCCTGGAGCGAAGCCGACCGCCAACTGGCCGTCAGCGGCCAGGCCTTCTGCACAGACCAACAGAACCTCGCCGAAGCCCGCCAGGCCTTTGCCAGCGCGCAGAGCGCCTGGGCTGCCGTGCAACCGGTGGCCTTCGGCCCGCTGGCGGAAGGCAACCGCGCCTGGCAGGTGCAGTTCTGGCCGGACAAGAAGAACCTGGTAGCACGGCAGGTTGAGGCGCTGGTCAATAGCAAACCCGAGCTGACCCCGGCCGATCTGGATAAATCCAGCGTCGTGGTACAAGGCCTGACCGCCTATGAATACCTGCTGTTCGACCCGGCCATCGACCTGAGCGTCGCCGAACAGAAAACCCGCTACTGCCCGCTGATCGTCGCCATCGGCCAGCATCAGCAAGTGCTTGCCGCCGATGTGCTGAGCCAGTGGCAAGCCAAGGACGGTATGGCCGCACTGCTCAAGGACTTCCCCAACGCGCGCTACGCCGAAGCCCCGGAAGCAGTGGCCGAACTGCTGCGCACCCAGGTCAGCGCCATCGATGGGCTGAAGAAGAAACTCGGCACGCCACTCGGCCGCCAGAGCAAAGGCCAGCCGCAGCCCTATCAGGCCGAAGCCTGGCGCAGCAAAGCCAGCCTGGCCAACCTCGCCGCCAGCCTGGCCAGCGCCGAGCGCATCTGGCTGGGTGCCGAGCAGGATGGCATCCAGGCACTGCTCGGCAGTGATCAAGACGCACTGAAACAACGCATCAACGCCGCCTACAGCGATACCCGCCAGCGCCTGGCCGCAGCCCAGCGCCCGCTCGGCGAACTGCTTAGCGACGAAGCCGGCCGCACCGAGGTCAACGCCCTGTATGACAGCCTGAATGTGCTGCATCGCCTGCATGAATCCGAGCTGGCGAAAACCCTGGGCATCCAGCTGGGCTTTAACGCCCATGATGGCGACTGAGCCATGCAGATTAATCGCCGCGCCTTTCTAGGGCTGAGCGTCGCTGCTGTTGCCGCCACAGCAGTTGCTGCTAGCGCTTATGGCGGCTGGACGCTGATGCACAGCGGCGCGCAGCCGTTATTGCTGTCGGCACGCAACGACAGCGCCGGCAAGCACTTCGCGGTGGGCTACCGGCTCGATGGCAGCCAGGTATTTGCCACTCAGGTCAGCGAGCGCTGCCACGATGTTATCGGCCATCCGTTTCTGCCGATGGCACTGTTTGTCGGCCGTCGCCCGAGCACCCAGAGCTACCTGATCGACACCCGCGACGGCCGTCTACTGCAGACCCTGAATTCACCCAAGCAGCGCCACTTCTACGGCCATGCGGTGTTCCACAAGGACGGCGAATGGCTGTACGCCACCGAGAACGACACGTCCGACCCAGGTCGCGGCGTACTCGGTGTCTATCGCCTGCAAGGTGAACAGTTGCTGCGCAGCAGCGAACTGTCGACCCACGGCATCGGCCCGCACCAGCTGCTCTGGCTGCCAGACGGCGAAACCCTGGCGGTGGCCAACGGCGGTATCCGTACCGAGGCTGACAGCCGGGTGGAAATGAACCTCGACGCCATGGACTCCAGCCTGGTGCTGCTGCGCCGCGACGGCAGCCTGATCAGCAAGGAGCAGTTGCCCGAACGCATGAACAGCGTGCGCCATATGGCCGTGGCCAGCGATGGCACTATTGTCAGCGGCCAGCAATATATGGGCGAAGTCAGCGATGCGGTGCCGCTGCTGGCGATCAAGCGCCCTGGCCAGCCCTTCCAGCACTTCCCGGTGGCCGACGCACAGCGCCAGCTGATGAGCCAGTACACCGCCAGCGTGGCGATCCACAGCGAACTGCGCCTGCTCGCGTTGACCGCACCGCGCGGCAATCGGGTATTTATCTGGGACCTGGACAGCGCCGAGCTGCGCCTGGATGCGCCCCTGGCCGACTGCGCCGGAGTGGGTGCGGTAGCCGACGGTTTTGTGGTCAGTAGCGGCGTCGGCCGGTGCCGCCTGTACGACTGCCGCAGCGCTCAGATCAGCAGCCAGCCGCTACAACTGCCTGCGGGCCTATGGGACAACCACCTGCGCCTGGCCTGAAACCCCCGCGCCAGGCTGTTCGCCTTCCCCTTCCCACGCCTGTAACACGCCTGCGGCACGCTAAAGAACGCTGCCGCAGAGCCGATCTATACTCATAGCTAGCCGCTGCTTCCAGGCAATCCGGCCCAGCTGATACCAGTCGATAGGGATCTTCGCAGTTCGGGCGCGCTCAGCGTCACTGGCATCCCGCCTCCCACATTCAGGGGTATCAACCCATGTTTCTGCAAAAATCCTTGCGCGCGCAAATTCTCGCTCTGCTCGGCGGCAGCCTGGCGCTGATTCTGGTCACGGCTCTGGCCTGTTTCAGCTTCCTCTCCAGCGGCATGCAGGCCTACCGCGGCCTGCTGGAAGGCCCCCTGGAGGCGTCGGCGCTGATTGATTCGACCAATCTGAACTTCAAGACCCAGGTACAGGAATGGAAGAACGTGCTGCTGCGTGGCAGCGACAAAGCCCAGCTGGACAAATACTGGGGCCAGTTCGAAGCGCAGGAGCGCAAGGTGCAGGACTCCCTGGGCAAATTGAGCGAGCTGGCAGGCGACGACCGCGCCCTGAAAACCAAGGTCGATGCGTTGCGCAGTGAACACCAGACGCTCGGCGCCAACTACCGCAAAGGCCGCGACGCCTTTGTCGCTGCCGGGGGTGACGCTGCGGTCGGTGACAAGGCGGTATCCGGCATCGACCGCAACACCGCACAGCAATTGGAGGCCCTATCCAGCGAACTGCACAAGCAGAGCCTGGAGCAGGCCAGCCTGATCAATGCCTCGGCCGACCGCACCATCACCTTCGGCACCCTACTGATGCTCGGCGCCACCGTGGTGATCGCGCTGTTCAGCCTGTGGCTGATCAACCGCAACCTGATCAACCCGATCCGCGAGCTGATCGAGCATATCGCCCAGCTTAGCCAGGGCAACTTCGGCAAGCATGTGGAGTCGACCCGTCAGGATGAACTGGGCAACCTCGCCGTTGCCGCGAATATCCTGCGTGACTTCCTCTCCGACACCTTCACCCGCCTGAAACGCAGCACGGCGGATCTGGACACCGCCAGCGGCGAGCTCAACTCCATCGCCACGCTGATGGCCCAGGGCACCCGCGAGCAGTTCTCGCGCACCGATCAGGTCGCCACGGCCATGCATGAAATGTCCGCCACCGCCCAGGAAGTCGCGCGCCACGCCGCTGAAGCCGCCGGCGCAGCCGATGCCGCCGACAGCGCCGCACGTGAGGGCGAAACGGTGATGCAGGCGACCATCAAGACCATCACCGATATCCGCAGCGAAATCAGCAACACCTCGGAGGTGATTCGCCGCCTGGAAGCCGACAGCGGACGCATCGGCAAGGTGCTGGAAGTGATTCGCGGTATCGCCGAACAGACCAACCTGCTGGCGCTTAACGCCGCTATCGAAGCCGCCCGCGCAGGCGAACAGGGCCGCGGTTTTGCCGTGGTCGCAGACGAGGTACGCACCCTGGCGCAGCGCACCGCCGAGTCCACCGCAGAAATCCACCAGATCATCGACACCGTACAAACTGGCGCGGTGAATGCGGTGCGCGCCATCGAGAGCGGTCAGCACCGCAGCGAGGAAGGCGTGACTCAGGTCACCGAGGCCGGCGCCACGCTGCAGCTGATCACCAGTGCAGTGGAAGCGATCCGCGATATGAACCGGCAGATCGCCACCGCCGCCGAAGAACAGACCTCGGTAGCCGAAGACATCTCGCGCAACCTCACCGAAATTACCGCCATCGCCACCGCTAACCAGGAGAACGTGCAGCGCACTGAAAGCGCCGGGCAAAACCTGCAGGTCCTGTCCGGCCAACTCAACGAAGTGACCCAGCGCCTGAGTGCCTGAAGCCGCACAAAGCAGCAAGCAAAATGCCAGCATCTGCTGGCATTTTGCTTAAAAAGCACTTGATCAATCAGGCAACTTTTGCACAACAATATTTTGCAAATGCGAATCTTTGACAGGTCTTTGCGCGCGGTCTAATGTGCCCCTCTTGCCTATTCCCAGGCTATCCAACCGCCTTGCCAAGGAACCGGAATATGTTGCTCCGCCGCATGCTGATCATGCTCGGCGCGGTACTCGTCGTGGTACTCGCCCTCGCCGCCTACAAAGGCTTCTCCATCTACCAACAAGTGCAGATGTTCTCGGCGCCGCAGCCGGCCATCAGCGTCGATGCTGCGACGGCCGAAGAACGCCCGTGGCAGGGTCGCCTACCAGCCATCGGTACGCTGAAAGCCTTCCAGGGCGTAGACCTGACCGCTGAAGTTGAAGGCACAGTCGGTCAAGTGCTGTTCCAGTCGGGCGAGAAAGTCCGCGAGGGGCAGCCGCTGTTGCAACTCGACAGCCAGGTAGAACAGGCGATTCTCGCCACTGCCGTCGCCGTACGCGGCCTCGCTCGGGTTGAGTACGAGCGCGGCAAAAACCTGGCAGTCAAACAGGCCATCTCCAAGAGCGAGTTCGACCGCCTGAATGCCGAGCTGCTCAAGGCCGAGGCCAGCGTCGCCCAACTGCAGGCCAGCCTGGACAAGAAGCGCGTGCTCGCGCCCTTCGCCGGCACCATCGGCATCCGCCAGGTCGACACCGGCGACTACCTGAGCCCCGGCAATCCGATTGCCACCCTGCAGGACCTGTCCACACTGTTCGTCGATTTTTTCCTGCCCGAGCAAGCCGTACCCAAGCTGGCCGTCGGCCAGCGCGTACGTCTGAACGTTGCCGCTTACCCGGGCGAGGTGTTCGAGGGCGAAATCGCCGCGATCAACCCCAAGGTCGAAGACACCACCCGCAACGTGCAGGTGCGCGCCATGCTGGCCAACCCGGAAAGCAAACTGCTGCCCGGCATGTTCGCCAACCTGGAGGTGCTGCTGCCAGGCGAGCAGAACCTGATCGTGGTACCGGAAACCGCCATCACCTACACCCTGTACGGCAACTCGGTGTACGTGATCGGCGAGAAGAAGGCTGAAGACGGCCAGGTGGTCAAAGACGATAAAGGCCAGGCTGAACTGGTGGTCGAGCGCCGCTTTGTCGAAACCGGCGAGCGCCGTGAAGGCCAGGTGGTGATCAGCAAAGGCCTGCAGGCCGGTGAGCAGGTGGTGTCCGCTGGCCAGCTGAAGCTGGATAACGGCGCCCACGTCAGCATCG
>JBIHZW010000052.1:0-17626 GCA_044240245.1 Pseudomonas sp.
ATCGGGTGGATATAGCTCTCGTAGAGCACCCCGAGCACGATATACATGGTGACGATGGCCGCGAGAATCAGCAGCAAGGTGCTCGACAAGGACGCACGGAAGGCTTCTGCCGCGCCCTGGAAGCGCGTCTGCACCGCCGGCGGAATGCCGATCTCCTGCTCGATCCGCTCGATCACCGCCACCGCCTCGCCCAGCGATACGCCGCTGGCCAGGTTGAATGACAGGGTAGCCGCCGGGAATTGGCCGATATGGTTGATCAGCAGACTGGCAGCGCGCTCCTCGACCTGCGCCAGGGTCGACAGTGCAACCTGCTGGCCATCGGCGGCCTTGACGTGAATCTGCCGCAGCGCGGCCGGGCCGATGCTGCCGGCATTCTCACTCTCCAGCACCACGCGGTACTGGCTGGCCTGGGTATAGATGGTGGAAATCTGCCGCTGGCCGAAGGCGTCGTACAGCGCGTTGTCGATATCGGCGATGCTTACGCCGAGGCGCCCGGCCATGTCGCGGTCGATCTGCAGAAACACTTGCAGGCCACGGTTTTGCAGGTCGCTGGCCACGTCAGTCAGCTCAGGCTGCTCGCGCAGTGCGGTGACCAGCTTGGGCACCCACTCTTCCAGCAGGCTGATATCCGGCGACTCCATGCTGAACTGGAACTGCGTGCGGCTGACCCGATCCTCGATGGACAGGTCCTGCACCGGCTGCAGGTACAGCTCGATTCCGGGAATCCGCGCCAGTTCCGGTCTTAGGCGTTCGATGATCTGGCTGGCGCTGACATCGCGCTCGGCCCGTGGCGTCAGGTTGATCAGCAGGCGGCCGCTATTGAGCGTCGGGTTGTCACCGTCCACGCCGATATAGGACGACAGGCTGGCCACGGCCGGGTCCTGCAGAATCACTTCGGCCAGGCGCTGTTGACGCTCGCTCATGGCGCGGAAGGAGATCGACTGCGGCGCCTCGGAAATGCCCTGGATCACCCCGGTGTCCTGCACCGGGAAGAAGCCCTTGGGCACGGCCAGGTACAGCACTACGGTCAGCGCCATGGTGCCGATAGCCACCAGCAGGGTCAGCGGCTGGTGCTTGAGTACCCAGGTCAGCAACACGCCGTAACGGGCGATCATGCCGTCGATCACCGCCCCGGCGGCGCGGTAGAAGCGCCCTTCTTCTTCGGGCTTTTCCGCCTTGAGCAGGCGTGCGCACATCATCGGCGTCAGGGTCAGCGACACCACCAGGGAAATCAGGATCGCCACCGCCAGGGTGATGGCGAATTCGCGGAACAGGCGCCCCACTACGTCGGCCATAAACAGCAGCGGAATCAGCACAGCAATCAGCGAGATGGTCAACGAGACCAGGGTAAAGCCGATTTGCCGCGCGCCTTTCAGCGCCGCATTTAGCGGCGTTTCGCCCTCCTCCAGATGGCGGGCGATGTTCTCCAGCATGACGATGGCATCGTCCACCACAAAGCCGGTGGCGATGGTCAGGGCCATCAGCGTCAGGTTGTTGATGGTGAAACCGGCCAGGTACATCACGCCGAAGGTGCCGATCAGCGACAGCGGTACGACGATGGACGGGATGATGGTCGCCGAAACCTTGCGCAGAAACAGGAAGGTCACCAGCACCACCAGGGCGATGGCCAGCAGCAGCTCATGCTGCACGCCCTTGACCGCGGCGCGGATGGTTTCGGTGCGGTCGGTCAGCACGCTGACTTCGACGCTGGCCGGCAGGCCCTGGGTCAGGTTGGGTAGCAGCGTCTGAATACTGTCGACCACATCGATCACGTTGGCACCGGGCTGACGCTGCACGTTGACCAGCACGGCTTCGTTGCGATTGGCCCAGGCGGCCAGGCGCTGGTTTTCCGCGCCATCGATGATCTCGGCGACATCCTTCAGGCGCAGCGTCGCGCCGTCCTTGTAACCCAGGATCAGCTCGCGGTATTCATCGACGGACTTCAGCTGATCATTGGCATCCAGCTGCGACACCCGGGTCGGGCCGTCGAAGTTGCCCTTGGGCTGATTGACGTTGCTGGCGGTAATCAGCGTGCGCACATCGCTGAGGTTCAAGCCATAAGACGCCAGTGCTTCCGGGTTGACCCGCAAACGCACGGCCGGACGTTGGCCGCCAGCCAGGGTGACCAGACCGACGCCGCTGGTTTGCGCGAGCTTCTGCGCCAGGCGGGTATCGACCAGATCGAACACCTGCGGCAGCGGCATGGTTTTCGAGCTGATGGCCAAGGTCAGTACCGGGGTGTCGGCCGGATTGACCTTGTTGTACACCGGCGGTGCCGGCAGGTCGCTGGGCAGCAGGTTGCTCGCGCCATTGATCGCCGCCTGCACTTCCTGCTCGGCGACATCCAGCTTCACCTCCAGGTTAAAGCGCAGGGTAATTACCGAGGCGCCGCCCGAGCTGGTCGAAGACATCTGTTTCAGCCCGGCCATCTGGCCGAACTGGCGTTCCAGCGGCGCGGTGACCGCACTGGTCATCACGTCCGGGCTGGCGCCTGGATAGAGGGTCATCACCCGAATGGTCGGGTAATCCACTTCCGGCAGCGCCGAGACGGGCAGCAGGCGGTAAGCGATCAGGCCACTCAAGAAGATCGCCAGCATGATCAGCGTGGTGGCGACCGGGCGCAGGATAAACAGGCGAGAGGCGTTCATTGGACGCGCGGCGCTCCTTTGCGCTCAGGCGTGGCTGGCTCGGTCTGAGCGGCGACCGGCTTGTCCCCAATCACTTCGACCTGATTACCCGAGCGCAGACGGTCAGTGCCTTCCAGCACCAGGCGATCGCCCGCTTTGAGGCCCTGCTCGACCACGCTGAGCTGGCCGTCGCTGGCGCCAACGCTGATCGGCGTCAGCTGCACCTTATCTTCAGCGTCCACCACATAGGCGAAGGTGCCGCTGGCGCCGAACTGCAGCGCGGCCGCCGGCATCAGGGTGACGTTCTGCAGGGTTTTCACCCGCAGGCGCACGTTGACGAACTGGTTGGGGAACAGCAGCTCTTCGGCGTTGGCGAAACGCGCCTTGAGCTTGACCGTGCCGGTGGCGGTGTCGATCAGGTTGTCGACGCTCTCCAGCTCGCCTTCGGCCAGTTTGAGTTTTTCACTGCGGTCCCAGGCCTCGACCGCGAGGGTCTCGCCGGCACGCAGTTGCTGCACCACTGCCGGCAGCTCGGCTTCGGGCAGGGTAAACATCACGGCAATCGGCAGGGTCTGGGTAATCACCACCAGTGGCAGTTCATCGCCGGAGCTGACCAGGTTGCCGACATCGGCCTGGCGAATGCCCAGGCGGCCAGTAATAGGTGCGCGAATCTGGGTGAAATCGAGATTCAGCCGCGCGGTGGCGACATCCGCCTGCAGGCTCTTGAGGCTGCCGCGGAACTGGTTGACCAGGGCTTCCTGGGTATCGAGGGTCTGTTTGGCAATCGAATCTTCGGCGTACAGGCCGCGGTAGCGCGCCAGGTCCAGCTCGGCATTGCGCAGCTGCGCCTGGTGTTCCTGCAGCGCGCCCTGGGCCTGCTGCAAGGCGATTTCATAAGAGCGCGGATCGATCACCGCGAGCAGATCGCCGGCCTTGACCTGCTGACCATCCTTGAACAGCAATTTCACCAGCTCACCTTCGACCCGGCCGCGTACATTCACCGTGTTATAGGCGGTGACGGTACCCAGGGCCTTGAGCTCAACCGGGAAATCGCCCTGGCTGACAGTCGCCACGCGCACCGGCACCGGGCCGCCATCACGCCAAGGGCCGCCACGCTGCGGCGCTTCCGGCGGGCTGGGCCAGAACCACCACAGCAGTACGGCGAGAACAGCCAGCGCGAGTGAGCCGAGCAGCCATTGGCGCGACAGGTTGCGAGGGCGGGTGGTGAACTGTGTATCAGGCATGGCGACGATCACTTCCTTGGGGAGCGTGAACGATATGCAGTATCAGCCGGCCTGCAAAGCCTCTTTACCCCCTATTTACCTTTTCCTTACGTAACTAAATGTCTGATCCACAAATGAAAAGTGCTTGTCATAAAAACCTGCACCAACAAAAACGGCCTGCAAAGCAGGCCGTTGGACAAGCGTTTAGCGGGTGTTACTTGAGCACGGCAATCGCGGCCGCGTAGTTCGGCTCGTCAGCGATTTCGCCGACCAGCTCGCTGTGCAGCACCTTGTCGTTTTCATCCAGCACCACCACCGCGCGGGCAGCAACACCCACCAGCGGGCCGCTGGCAATGGCCACGCCGTAGCTCTGCAGGAAGTCGGCGCCACGCATGGTCGACAGGCTGATCACGTTTTCCAGACCTTCGGCGCCGCAGAAGCGCGCCTGGGCGAAGGGCAGGTCAGTGGAGATGCACAGCACCACGGTGTTGGCCAGTTTGCTCGCTTCGGCATTGAAGGTACGCACCGAGGTGGCGCAAGTTGGAGTGTCGACGCTTGGGAAAATGTTCAGAACTTTGCGCTTGCCGGCCAGGCTGGCCAGGCTCACATCGCTGAGGTCACCGGCAACCAGGCTAAACGCCGGCGCTTGCTGACCAATCTGCGGCAGTTGACCGGTGACTTCAACCGGGGAACCTTTGAGGGTGACTTGTGCCATGGGAACGATCCTTATCAACGAAATTGGAGAGGGCTAACAAGTAAGGGCGCGAACCCGCCAAATGGCAAGCCCGCGCCCTCTTGAAGCAAGCCGTTGAAAAACGTAGGCGAGGCAGGCAAGACAAGGCAAAAGCAGGCGAGGAAGCGGAGTTTACGGGTTTGTAAATGAGCATTCCGAGCCTGTTTTTAACGCAGTATTGTCAACGCAGGTAGTTTTTCAACGGCTTACCAGAGCGGACAGGCATAGCTGACCAAGGAGTCAGACTACCCTGCCTGCCCAGGCGACACATCAATTTTTTGCGAAGTGATCCTTGGTCAGCTTGACCACGATCGGGCTGAGCAACAGCAGCGACAGCAGGTTAGGAATCGCCATCAGACCGTTGAGGGTATCGGCCACCAGCCAGGCGAAGTCCAGCTGGGCAATCGCGCCAAATGGCACGGCTACCACCCAGAGAATGCGGAACGGCAGGATCGACTTGGTGCCGACCATATATTCCCAGCACTTCTCACCGAAGTAGCTCCAGCCGAGGATGGTGGTAAAGGCAAACACCACCAGGGCCAACGTCAGGATATAACCGCCGACGCCTGGCATCGCCTGTTCGAAGGCTGCCGCCGACAGCGCTGCACCGCTGGCACCGCTGGTCCACACGCCGGAGGTGATGATCGCCAGGCCAGTCATCGAGCAGATGATGATGGTGTCGATAAAGGTCCCGAGCATGCCGATCATCCCCGAACGCACCGGGCTGTTGGTGGTGCCGGCCGCCTGAGCGATACCTGCAGTACCCAGACCTGCTTCGTTGGAGAAAATACCGCGCGCCACACCGAAGCGAATCGCCGCCATCACCGCCGCACCGGCAAAACCACCAGTAGCAGCAATCGGGGTGAAGGCGTAGGTGAAGATCATTTCAAAGGCTTTCGGGATTTCCGCGGCATTGACCACCAGCACTACCATGGCAGCGATGATGTAGGCCACACACATAAAGGGCACCAGGGTCGCTGCCACCTTACCGATACGCTTGATGCCGCCGAGGATCACCATGCCGACAATCACCATGGTCACCACACCGGTAACCCACAGCGGAATGTTGAAGGTGGTTTGCAGGGCTGCGGCCATGCTGTTGACCTGCACCATGTTGCCGATGCCGAAACCGGCAAAGCCGCCGAAGATGGCAAACGCGGTGCCCAGCCACAGCCACTTCTTGCCCAGGCCGTTCTTGATTGCGTACATCGGGCCGCCGACGTGCTCGCCGAGCTCGTCCTTCTCGCGGTAATGCACCGCCAGCACCACTTCACAGTACTTGGTGGCCATGCCGACCAGTGCGGTACACCACATCCAGAACAATGCACCCGGGCCGCCGAGGAAGATTGCGGTGGCTACACCGGCGATATTGCCGGTACCGACAGTGGCGGCCAGGCAGGTCATCAGCGCTTGGAACGGGCTGATCTCGCCGCTCTCGGCATCGCCCTTTTGGCGGCCTTGCCACATCAGTTTGAAGCCTGCGCCGATCTTGCTCAGCGGCATGAATTTCAGGCGCAACATGAGGAACAGACCAGTGCCGAGAATCAGCACCAGCATGGGCGGGCCCCAGACCACGCCATTGAGTTGATTGACCAGGGTGTTGACGAATTCCATGCTCATTTCCTTATTCTTGTAGTGAACGCGAGGTGGGTAGCCTTCGCTTGTCCGATTGCCGGGTAGGCCAGGCTGTTACGCAGAACGCGAGCCGGGTTGGCGCACCTGCAAACAACGGATCGGGCTATACCAGTCAGCGCAACGACTGCCCGGTTATCAGCGGCGGTCAGTATATGAAGACTGTGATAGTGGTTTTCACTGTTTAGATTTCAACGCTCAGACGTTTTGAGCGAGGGGCGCAATTTAAACGCGAATTAACTGGGTTAATCCAGCGCCGCCCCGCAGAAACATGGCCTAGAAATCGCGCCGATAGAATAAATCCAGAGAACTGGCCAGCCCGCTGGCAGCCTCAAGGTAGAGCCTTCGGCTCAGTTCATAGCGCAACGCGATGGTATTCGCCGGCTCAAACACCCCCACGCCATAGCGCAAGCTCAGACGCTCGGACAGGTTGCCGCTGGCCACCACGCTGGTGGTTACCCCAGAGCCCTGGGTGTCGAGCTGGAAATCGCTGATGCCCAAGCCCTGGGCCAGGGTATTGACCAGCGGCGCGCTGCCAGCCATGCCCAGGGCCAAGGCGGCTTGCGCCAACATGCTGTTGTCTCCACCACCGCCCTGCCCCAGCGGCCGCCCCATGATCAGGTAGGACAGCGCCTGTTCCTGGCTCATCGCCGGTTCGGAAAACACTTCGCTGGTCGGTTGCGCGGCATTGCCGCTCAGGCGCAGGCCGGCGGTGACATCATCGACCTGACGCACCGCCTCGATATCAAGAAACGGCTGATCAATCGGCCCGGCAAACAGCAGGCGCGCGCGGCGCACATTCAGGCGCTGGCCGTAGGCACGGAAGCGGCCCTTGTTCAGGCTGAGCTCGCCACGGGTGTCGAGGTCATTGCCGACATGCACGCGGCCAAGCAGTTCGGCGTCCAGGCCAAAACCGCTGAATGTCAGGCGCTGCTGGCCGACCTCGACATCGATATCCATGGCAATCGCCGTGGCCTGCTGCTGCGTGCTCTCACGGCCCACCACCTGGGCATCGCTGGAAACCTGCACAGTTGAGGGCGGCAGCTCGCGCACTTCAATCTTGCCGCTGGGTATCAGCACCTTGCCGGCCACCGACAGTTGCTCATCACGCAGGCTCACACGCAAATCCGGTTCGACTTCCAGCGCGGCATAGGGCTCCACCGTGACCGGCAGGCGGCTACCCCGCAGCTGCATATCCGCCACCAATCCATTGGCCCAACTCAGCTCGCCATTCAGACTGCCCTGCCCTTGCTCGCCGCTGCGCCAATCGCCCTCCAGCAGCAACCGCTCACCCTCGATCTGCGCCTGCAATTGCAGCTGCTCGATATTCATCGGCAACTCGCCACCGGCTACTTCGCCATTAACCACGCGCAAGTTGCCGTTGATCTGCGGCGCCAACAACCCGCCCGACAAGGTGCCCGCGCCATTCAGTTGCCCAGCGATACGCTCGACCATCGGTACAAACGGACGGGCCAGTGCCATGTCCAGGCCATTCAGGCGGAAGCTGCCGGACAGCGGCTTGCTCACCGGGCGCGGATCAAGCTGAGCCTGCAGCGACAGTTCGCCGATGGCCGGGCCACGCAGCTCCAGCAGGCTATTAATGCGCTGCGGACGTAACTGCGTACTCAGGCGCAGGCTGTCGTAGGCGAATTCCAGCCACTGCTGCTGATCGCGAATGCGCCAGATGCCGCTGCCAGCATCCAGTTCCAGGCTGCCATTCGGGCCGCTGGCCGGCATATCCAGCAGTAGCCGACCGTTGAGCTGACCCTGCCAGGTAAAGTCCTTGGGCCACCACTGCGCCAGGCTGTCCATGGGGAAGTTGCTCAGCTGATAGTCCAGCTTGGGCTGCGGCAACAAGCGCTGCTCCGTACCACACAGGCTTGCCGTGCCAGAGCGCCAGCAATGCGCGCCCAGGCTGAGCTGCCCATTGGCCTGCCGCACCAGCGTGGCGGGCTGTTGCAGGCGCCAGTCCTGCCCGCCGCTTTGCACTTCGCCACGGCTCAGGCTGCCGCGCCAGTTGCCCTTGTCCAGCTTGCCGGCCAGGGCCAGTTGGCTTTGCAACAAGGGACCTTGCAGTTGCAGCTCAAGGCTTTGCTGATGTTGATCACCGGCGACGGTGGCAGTCAGGCGGCCCAGGTCAGTTTCACCGAGCTGAATGCCCTGCGCATCCAGGGTTAGCCGGCCACGTTGGGCGCTGTTCAGGCTGGCGTCGAGTTTGAGCTGTTGCAGGCGCTGGTCGTCAAAAGCTAGGCGCTGACCTTGCAGCTGCAACTGACCCTGGGGTGCTTGCAGGTTGCCGGCCAGATCCAGCTGGCCATTGAGCTGCCCTTGCAGACCCGGCCAAAGCTGGCCCAGTCGCGGCATCGCCAGCAATAACTGGCCGCTCAGTTGTTGCTGCAAGGCGGCCTTGCCGCTGATGCGGTTATCACCCAGGCGGATATCCAGAGCACTCAGCTCGCCCTGCTCCAGGCCGCCGGCAAACTTTGCCAGCAACTTGGCCGGCTGACCGCGCAAACGACCGCTGAGATCGATATCGGCGGTGAGGTTGAGCTGCTGATTGATCAGGCTGCCGGAGCTGTTCAACGGGCCGGCCAGCGTGCCAGGCAGCTCAGCCAGCCAGTAGGCCGGGTCAAACTGACTCAACTGCAGGCGCACATCCCAGCTCAGCTGCTCGGCAAAACCCAGGCTGACCTGGCCCTCGGCGCGGCCTTGGCCGGCTTGCAGGCGCAGCTCAGGCAAATACAGCTTCTGCATGTCGCCGCTCAGCGGGCTTTGCAGGCTAAACGCGCCGGCCGGGCCATCCAGCTCGGCAGCGAAATGCCCGAGGTAGTTGCCATCCTTATAGGCAAGCTCGCCGTTAAGCACCCGCAGCGCCACAGGTGCTGGTTCCTCCAGCGGATAGAGGCGCTGCCAGGGGAAGTTTTGCCAGTTGAAGCGGCTGTCCAGGCTCAAGCCCTGCTGCCAATTCAGCTCGCCGCTGAGCTGTACCTGCTGCTCAGGTTCGGCGGTCAGGCTCAGGTTGCTGATGGTCGCGCCGTCAGCCTTGAGCAGCCCTGCCAACGCCAGGGCAATTGGCTCCTCGGCTGCTGGCAGGCTGGCACTGCCGGTGACATGGTAGCCATCCTGCAGATCGCCTTGGGCATTTAGCTCAACCTTCTCAAGATTCAACGTGTCGGGCAGTTCGGCGCTGGCCTTAAAGGCGGCGACCTGCAAACGCAGTTGCGCCGGCATAAGTTCAGCCAGCGGCTGCAACCAGCCCGTCAGTTCACCTTGCAGATAGCCGCTGCTACTGGCTGTCAGTTGCACCCGCTCGCGCAGTTCACCCTTGAGCTGCAGCGCCACCAGCCAGGCCTGTTGCTCGGGTGCTGGCAGTTGCAGTTGCCCGCTCAATTGCAGCGGCCAGTTGCCTGAGGTTTGCAGCTGGCCCTGCAACGCCACCTGCAGATCGGCGTTATGCAAGCTGAGGTTATCGATCTGAATGCCCTGCGCAGTCCAGTTCGCGGCCAACTGCAGGCTTTGCAACTGTTCGACGCCATTGAGCTGCAGGCTGTCGATACGCACCTGGCCCAGTTGCAACGTCAGCGGCAGGCTCAGCTCCGGCAGACTGAACGGCTCGCTGCTGGGCTGCTCATCGTCAGGGAAAACCAGGCTGATCGGCCCGCTGTGCAGTTGCTCGATACACAGGGTCAGGCGCAGCAGGCAGGCTGGCGACCAATCCAGGCTAGGCGCCATTACCTGCACGCTATTCTCGCCTTGCTGCCAGCGCAGCTCTGTCGCGCTCCAGCTACCGCCCAGGCGACCATTGAAGTCGTCTACCTGCAAGCCCGGCATCTGCGCCAATAGCCAGCGGCTGCCGCCCTGAGTGCCCAGCAGCAGGCTCAGGCTGATGGCCAGAACCAGCAGCAGCCCCAGCAGACTGAGCAATCCGTGTCGTAACCAGCGCTTCACAGTTCCGGCCCCATGGAGAAATGCAGGCGCACGCCGCCCTGATCATCCAGCGGATGCGCCAGATCGAGGCGCAACGGCCCCAGCGGCGAGACCCAGCGCACGCCAACGCCGACCGCGCTTTTCAGCGACGGAATCTCCCGCGAATCGAAGGTATTGCCCTGATCGAAGAAGCTCGCCAGGCGCCAGCGCTCGGTCAGGCTGTATTGGTATTCCAGGCTGCTGGTAAACAGATAACGCCCGCCGATCTTGTCGCCGGCACGGTTCTCCGGCGACAGGCTCTGGTAGTCATAGCCGCGCACGCTCTGGTCGCCACCAGCAAAGAAACGCAGCGATGGCGGCACCTTGGCAAAACCGTCGGATTCAGTGCCGCCCACTTGCACCCGACCGAGCAGCCGGTGCCGGGTAAATAGCGTGGTCAGGCCTTTAAGCTGGATATTGCCATGCAGCACATTGGCATCGGACAACAGCCCCTTGGCCGCGCCGGACAGATCGAACTGCAGGCGGTAGCCGTGGTTGGGGTCGATCTGGTTGTCACTGTGCAGGTAGGAATAACTCAGGCCCGGCATCAACAATGAGCTGGTGCCTGCGTCATCGCCAAGTTCGTACTCTTCATGCTGCCATTTAAGCGACAGTACGCGCTGCCAGCCGCTGTCGAGCTTGCTGTGCCATTCCGGTCCGACAGTCAGCAGACGGCTGCTGCTGTCGGTATTGGCCAAGTCTTCGGCCTGGTAGCCGCCGGCAATGCGCAGCTTATCGGTCAGCGGCGGGTCCAGCGGTACGTCGTACCACAGGCCAATATTCTGCCGCGGCGCAGACAGTTCAAACTCCGCGCCATAACTGTGCCCCTGCGGGTTAGCCCAGTGCCGCGTCCAGTTGGCCCGGCCGCGTGGGCCGACATCGGTGGAAAAGCCCACGCCCAGGCCCATGCTGCGCGGCTTTCGCGCCTGTAATTGAACCTGCACCGGAATCTGCTCGGCGGCAGCGCTGCCGGGGTTGGCATCCACCTGCACCGACTCGAAATAGCCGCTGGAACGCAGCGCCTGATACAGCTCGGCAATCAGTGCCGAGTCATAAGGCGTATCCGCCGGGAACGGCACCATGCGCTGCAGCAGTTGTTCATCGAAGGGCGCATCGCCGACAAAACTCACTGCACCCAGTTGATAGCGCGGCCCGCTGAAATAGATCAGTTCGATATCGGCAATCCCGGCCTCGGGGTCGATCGTGAGTCGTTGGCTGCTAAAGCGTCCGGCGAAGAAACCGTAGCGCGAAGCCTGATTCTGAATCTCGCGCTTGGCCGCGTCGTAACGCCCGTGGTTAAGCGGCGCCCCGCTGCGCAGCTGCGGGTCACTGGGCGTAAGGAAATCGCGCAGCTGCGCTGCCGGGCCGTCGATACGCACCAACACATTACGCAGACGCACCGGCTCACCCGGCTGGATGCGCACGGTCAGGCGCGGAGTTGTGCCTTCGCTGACCTCTGTAGTGATCTGCGCCTGGTAATAGCCCAGGGCCTGGGCGGCTTTTTCCGCCTGGTTCTCGGCTACTCGGCGAAAGCGTTGCAGGGCTTCGGCATCTCGATCGCCCAGGCTGCCGATATAACCCTCGATATTGCTTTTCAGCGCGCTATTAGTGGGCTCAACCCGCACGCGCAGCTGTGCTTCGGCCAGGGCCGTAGCACTCAGCAGCAGAAGAAATAGCCCTGCGAAAAGGTTGGAGAACAAAGACATGGGGGCGATGCTAGCACGAGCCAGTGGCCGATTTAGAGCGCCGGCCTGTGCTTTAAGTTGCGACTCGATATGTAACCAAGCATACCGAGCACGCAGCTTAGAGCCTGCTTCGGATCTAGCGAGCTAGAGCCGTGCAAGGCAAAAACAGGCGAGGAAGCGGAGTGTACGAGCTGTACATGAGCATCCGAGACGCCGCGTCCCGGCCTGCTTTTAACGCAGCAGGGCCGACGCGCAGCAGATCCGGGGCGGGCTCTTAGGCGCTGGCTTTAACTGCCAATTGCGGGCTGGGATGGAAAAACACGTGCTCGATAATCGGGCCGATAGCCACCTCGCCGATTTCCTCATAACCCTGGCGTTTATAGAAATCCAGGTAGTGTGAGTTGCCGGTATCCAGCACCACGCCTTGGGAACTGGCGTCTTCGGCGCACCAATTGTGCAGCGCTTCGAGCAGTTGCTCGCCGAGGTGCTTGCCCTGGTATTCCGGGTGAATGCCGAGCAGCGGCAGCACGTGATACGGCCCTGGCGGCAGGCACGATATCACCGCATCGTGGTATTCCAGATAGCGTTTGGTGCAACGGAAGCCAGTGGTCAGCAGCATGCGCATGCGCCAGCCCCAGCTTTCGGTGATGTCCATGCGCCGCTGTGGCGGTGCGATCAGCGCCATGCCGATCAGGCGATCGTCAATCAGCAAGCCAATCGCCGGCAGGTCCTCAGAAAAGTGCTGCTGTACCAGCTCGCGCACCGTGGCGCGTACGCGCTGGTCATAGCCTGGCCGCTCGGCCTCGAACAGGTAGGCAAAGGTCGGGTCATGGCGATAAGCGTGGTAGAGCAACGAGCGTGCTTCGCGGGCATAACCGCCATCGAGCATGCGAACTTCGGCGAGACTGTTGGGCATCGAATTGACCTCTGTTGTTCTTGATTTACTGGGCCTGCAGCCACGTTAGCACCGCGTACCCAGCGCCGCCACAGGCTGGCAGGCAAGGCCGCTAATGGGCTAGCATCGCGAGCTTTCCAGAGCCACAGCCAGGACTGCCGCCCATGAAGATCGTCTCCTTCAATATCAATGGCCTGCGTGCACGCCCGCATCAATTGGCCGCATTGATCGACAAACACCAGCCGGACGTTATCGGTCTGCAGGAAACCAAGGTCTCCGACGAGCAGTTCCCCGAGGCGGATATTCGCCAGCTCGGTTATCACGTGCACTACCACGGCCAGAAAGGCCATTACGGCGTTGCCCTGCTCTCGCGCCAGGAACCCCTGAGCCTGCATAAGGGCTTTCCCGGGGATGCCGAGGACGCACAGCGACGTTTTATCTACGGCACCTTTGCCGACGCTCAGGGCAACCCGGTCACAGTAATGAATGGCTACTTCCCGCAAGGCGAAAGCCGCGACCACCCGACCAAGTTCCCGGCCAAGCAGCGTTTTTATGCCGATCTGCAACAGCTGCTGCTCAGCCAGTTCAGCCCCGAGCAGGCGCTGGTGGTGATGGGTGATATCAATATCTCGCCGGAAGATTGCGACATCGGTATCGGTGAGCCGAACCGCCTGCGCTGGCTGAAAACCGGCAAGTGCAGCTTCTTGCCGGAAGAACGTGAGTGGCTGGCCACTCTGAAGAACTGGGGCCTGGTCGACAGCTTCCGCCACCTCAACCCGGCGGTGAATGACCGCTTTAGTTGGTTCGATTACCGCAGCCGTGGTTTCGAGGACGAACCCAAGCGCGGCCTGCGCATCGACGTGATTCTCGCCTCCCAGGCGTTGCAGGCGCGGATCAAGGATGCCGGCGTCGACTACGACCTGCGCGGCATGGAAAAACCATCGGATCACGCACCGATCTGGCTGGAACTGGCGCAGTAAGCCTGTAGCAGAGCCTTCACAGAGTTAAGTGACTGTCATATTGCAGTCACTTTTTTGTCTTATCTTCGCGGCACTTTCACTCACCCATATAAGGTGTTTGCCGCATGCCGCGCGCCTCCTCTGCCTTCGAACGTGATACCTGGATTCGCACCGTCAGCTTTCTGCTGCTCGGCTCCATCTGCTACGCCCTGCCCTGGTCGGTGTTCGCCGCCCTGCCCATCCCCAGCGATAACAGCAGCGTGCTGCGCATTCAGGGCTCCAACACCATTGGTGCACGCCTCGGCCCGGCGCTGGTTAAAGGCCTGTTCGAAGAACAGGGGCTGAGCGCCATTCGCATCGAAGCAGGCGCGGCGGAAAACGAGCAGAAGATCATCGGTAAAACCGCCGATGGCCGCAGCGTAAGCATTGAAGTGGCGGCCCACGGCTCGGGCACCGGCTTTACCTCATTGGCCGATGGCAGTGCCGAACTGGCCGCCTCGTCCCGACCGATCAAGGACAGCGAAGCCAGCAGCTTGCTGAGCCTGGGCGACCTGAAAAGCGCCAGCGCCGAGCAGATCATCGCCCTCGATGGCCTGGCCATCATCCTGCATCCAAGCAACCCGCTGGCCGCGCTGAACACCGCGCAGTTGGCGCAGATATTTGCTGGCGAGATCAACGACTGGGCGCAACTCGGTGCGCCATCCGGGGCCATTACCCTGTACGCGCGTGATGATAAATCCGGCACCTTCGACACCTTCAAGGAGCTGGTGCTCAGCGCCAACGGCAAAGCCCTGGCTACCAACGCCAAGCGCTTCGAGTCCAGCGAAAAGCTCTCCGACTCGGTCAGCCAGGATCCTAACGGCATCGGCTTTATCGGCCTGCCTTATATCCGCCAGGCCAAGGCCGTGGCGATTGCCGCCGGCGACTCGCAACCGATGCTGCCGAGCCTGACCCTGATTGCCACCGAGGATTACCCGCTGTCGCGCCGGCTGTTTCTGTATAACCAACCGGAGCTGAGCAATCCCTGGGGCCGTGCATTGGTGCAGTTCGCCCATAGCAGCGGTGGCCAGGCAATTGTCGACCAGAACGGCTTTATCGCGCAGACCGTGCAGGCGGTGAAAATCCCCGCCAATGCGCAAATGCCAGCGAACTACCAGACCCTGGCGCAGCAAGCCCAGCGTTTGTCGGTGAACTTCCGCTTTCAAGAAGGCAGCGCCAACCTCGACAACAAAGCTCTGCGCGACCTCAACCGCCTGATGGCCTACCTGCGCGAGCAGGACAAGCTGCATGACAAGGTGGTGCTGGTGGGCTTCGGTGATGCCAAGGCCGACACCGCTCGCGCCGAGCTGCTGTCCAAGCTGCGCGCCATGGCCGTACGTCGCGAGCTGAACAAGGGTGGCGTGATATTCCGCGACATCATCGGCATGGGCGATGAACTGCCGGTAGCCGCCAACAGCGGCGATGACGGGCGGATCAAGAACCGCCGGGTGGAAGTCTGGGTTTACTAGAGCTGGCTCAGCCCCGGCGTTGTTTGCAGGTATTGCTGCATCAAGCAGTGATTAACAGCGCCGAGTGACTAAGCTGAACAGACTTTCTCGCCTCTATTTGAGGTTCTGCCATGCCCGCTACACCTCTGCGGCTGATCCTGCTGCTGGCTCTGCTGCTCGTACAAAGCGCCCAGGCCGAAGTGTTCCGGGTATTTGGCGCACACGATGGCTTCCCCAAGTACTTTGAGGAGGATGGCGAGGCCAAGGGCATTGTCGTGGACATCAGCAAACACTGCCTGAACCAGATGCAGGTGCCCTATCAGATCCAGCTGTTACCGTGGAAACGTGCCTACACCATGGCCGAGCGCAATGAAGGCGGCGTGATCGGTTTGTCGGTTAGTGAAGAGCGCCTGGCTCTGTTCGACTTTTCCGAGCCGATCTTCACCGAACATATCGTGCTGGTGGTGCAGAAAGGCCGCGAGTTTCCCTACGAAAACATCACTGACCTTAAAGACAAGCTGATCGGCGCCACTATCGGCACCAGCTATGGCACTGCGTATGACGAAGCCGTGGCCAACGGCACCCTGACCATCGTCGGTTTCAACGACACCCGCAGCGGTCTGGGTATGCTGCAGCGTGAGCGCATCGATGCGATCCTGCTTGGCTCAAGCGTCGATATCCGCAGGCTCGCCCAGAGCTGGCCAGGCTTGCAGCCCGATGCCTTCACCACCCTGCCGGTGCCGTTCAAGAGCGACAGCAAGCACATGGGCATTGCCAAAGCGCTGAAGATGGGCTGGTTCCTGGAGCAGTTCAATCAGTGCCTGAAGAATGGCCATGACACGGGCATTTTTGCTCCGATCATCTACCAGTACAGCAACTGAATCCCCCGCTCCTGCGCTTGCCAAGTTCGCCAGCAAGGCCTATTGCTTAATCAGCGTGACGCCGGGCCCCTCTGGCGGTGAGCTTTCACCGTGATGTCGGAGTCACTGAGTTGATTCTCAACTTAGGCAGACATTCGAGGTGGCTCCATGGATAGCCTTGCAAGCATGCTCACAACCCCACTGTTCGGCACCCCTGGCTGGTTTTGGCTGGCCTTTCTGCTGATCATCCTCGGTTTGCTGATACTCGACCTCGGCGTGCTGCACCGCGATCAGCATGAAATCGAGATGCGCGAGAGCCTGCTGCTGTACAGCGGCTACTTCAGCGTTGGCGTGGCCTTTGGCGGCTGGATCTGGTGGCAACTGGGCGCCACCAAAGCGCTGGAGTTCTACACCGGTTTTCTGGTCGAGCAATCGCTGTCGATGGACAACGTGTTCGTTATGGCGGTGATTCTCAACTTCTTCGCCATCCCGCGGCGCTACCAGCACCGCGTGCTGTTCTGGGGCATTCTCGGGGTGATCGTGCTGCGCGCAACGATGATCGGCCTGGGCACGGCGCTGGTGCAGAACTTCGAATGGGTGCTGTACCTGTTCGGTGCGTTTCTGCTGTTTACCGGCGTGCGCATGCTCTCGGCCAAGGAAGAACAGCACCCCGACCTCAGCCAGAACCGCCTGCTGCAGTTCCTGCGCAGGCATATTCGAGTGACCGAGGATATGCACGGCGGGCGCTTCCTGGTACGTCAGCCGGATAGAAAGTCGGGCAAGCACTTGCTGCATGCCACGCCGCTGCTGCTGGCGCTGGTACTGATCGAGTTAGCCGACCTGGTGTTTGCCGTGGACAGCGTGCCGGCGGTGCTGGCCATCTCCCAGGACCCGTTTATCGTCTACACCTCGAACATCTTCGCGATTCTCGGCCTGCGCGCGCTGTACTTTGCCCTGGCGGCGCTGATGCACCGCTTTATCTACCTCAAGTACGCCCTGGCGCTGGTGCTGATGTTTATCGGCGGCAAAATCTTTCTCCACGATATCGTCAAGGTGCCCGCCCTGCTCTCGCTGTGCATGACCCTCGGCTTACTGGCAGGCGGAGTGGTACTGTCGCTACTGAAAACCCGCGCACCCAGGCAGGAGCATTGATCGTTTGAGTTCACCGAGCATCGTTATCGAGCCGCTGGTGCAGCGCGGCAAGCTGCGTTGGCAAGTGCGCATGGGCCGCCGCAGCCTGATCTTCCATCAGGAACAGGCCGCTCGCGCCTTCGCGGCGCAGTTGCATATGCGCCTGCTCTGGCTGCAACAAAGCGCTAATCCCGATGATGAGTTTGCTCCGCCGGGAACACCGCATTAGCCATAACGCACAAGGCCCGCAAATGCGGGCCTTGTGGTTTACCAGTGACGCGCTTTAGCGGCTGGCGTTCATCACTTCTTTCGACACGTACTTGCCGATCTCGAACTTGCCGATGGCCGCGCGGTGCACTTCGTCCGGACCATCGGCCAGACGCAGGGTGCGCTGCATGGCGTACCAGTAGGCCAGGGGGAAGTCGTTG
>JBIHZW010000269.1:0-5159 GCA_044240245.1 Pseudomonas sp.
CCGTGGATCTGGATTGCACGGTCGATCACTTTCAGTGCGACGTTGGGTGCAACCACCTTGATCTGGGCGATTTCACTGGCGGCAATCTTGTTGCCCACGGTGTCCATCATATAAGCCGCGTTCAGCGTCAGCAGGCGGGCCATATTGATCTCCATGCGCGAGTCGGCGATGTGATCGATATTGCCGCCCAGGCGGGCCAGCGGTTTGCCGAAGGCAGTACGATTGATCGAGCGCTCGCACATCAGTTTCAGCGCGCGCTCGGCCATGCCGATGGAGCGCATGCAGTGGTGAATACGGCCTGGGCCAAGGCGACCCTGGGCAATCTCGAAACCACGGCCCTCACCCAGCAGCACGTTCTCGTACGGCACGCGGACGTTTTCGAACAGCACTTCGGCGTGGCCGTGTGGCGCGTCGTCGTAACCGAATACCGGCAGCGGGCGCAGCACTTTCACACCCGGGGCGTCCATCGGCACCAGAATCATCGAGTGTTGTTGATGGCGCGGGCCATCCGGATTGGTCAGGCCCATGAAAATCATGATCTTGCAGCGCGGATCGCAAGCGCCGGAAGTCCACCACTTACGGCCGTTGATCACCCACTCATCGCCCTGGCGTACGGCGCTGGCCTGCATATTGGTGGCATCCGAGGACGCCACACCAGGCTCGGTCATGGCGAAGGCGGAACGGATGGTGCCGTCCAGCAGTGGCTTGAGCCACTGCTCTTTCTGTGCTTCGTTGGCGTAACGCACCAGCACTTCCATATTGCCGGTGTCCGGCGCGGCGCAGTTGAACGGCTCGGCACCGATCAAAGAGCTGCCCATGATTTCCGCCAGTGGCGCGTATTCGGTGTTGGTCAGGCCGGCGCCCAGCGCGGATTCCGGCAGAAACAGGTTCCACAGGCCCTCTGCTTTAGCCTTGGCTTTCAACTCTTCCATGATCGCGGTGGGCTGCCAGCGGTCGCCTTCATTGACCTGCTGCTCGAACACGGCTTCGGCTGGATAGACATGGGTCTCCATAAACGCGGTGACGCGTTCACGCAGCTGCTGAACCTTGGGGGAGTAGGCGAAATCCATGGTGGCTACCTTCTGACGCTGATTTTTGGGGAGTTCGGTGAAGTGGAAATGATGCTAGAACAGGGCTTAGGATTTATCTAATCTATTCTCACCGTGTATAAACATTCATCACCGATATATGATTCACTGATACCGACAACCTGCGGAGCGAGCGTGTAATGAATCTGAACAAGGTCGACCTCAACCTCTTCGTCGTCTTCGATGCCATCTACACCGAGGCCAATCTGACCCGTGCCGGGCAGATCGTCGGCATTACCCAGCCCGCTGTGTCCAACGCCCTCGCGCGCTTGCGCGAAACCTTCAATGACCCACTGTTTGTGCGCACTGCCCAAGGCATGGTGCCCACGCCAATGGCGCAGAACATCATCGGCCCGGTGCGCAATGCACTGCAGCAACTGCGCATCTCGGTGCAGGAAAGCCGCATCTTCAACCCGGCGCAGGCCAACAAGACCTTCCGTATCAGCATGACCGACCTCACCGAGGCCATCGTCCTGCCGCCACTGTTCCAGCGCCTGCGCCGCCTAGCGCCCAACGTGAACATCGAAAGCATGCTGGCGCGACGCCGCGAAACCACCAAGGAACTGGCCGCCGGCCGCCTGGACTTTGCCGTCGACGCGCCGCTCAACACCGACCCGCAGGTGCGCCACGTCAAGCTGATGGAAGACCGCTACGTGTGCGCCATGCGCCGTGGCCATCCGCTGGCCAAGGAGAAAATCAGCCTGGATGAATACATGGGCCTGACCCATATCCATATCTCCAGCCGCCGCAGCGGCCTCGGCCATGTCGACCTGGCCCTTGGGCGTATGGGCATCCAGCGCAAGATCGCCCTGCGCTCGCAGCATTACCTGATGGCCACCACCGTACTGCAAGGCACCGACATGGCCATGACCGTGCCGGAACGCTTCGCCAGACGTAACGACCTGCACTTTGTCGAACTGCCAATCAAGGACATGACGCCGCTGGAGACTCACATCTACTGGCACGAAAGCACCGACCAGGACCCGGCCAACCGCTGGATGCGCGAGCAGATCATCGAGATTTCCCAGCAGGCCACGGCCCTGGAAAAGAAAGCTTAACGACGAATGCACCGCGCCATCTGTGATCAAGGAAATCGCCTGCTGAATGCCACCACTGTGTTTCAATGGCTGGACGGCCCTGCCTTTGAAACCGCTGGCGATTAGCTCAGGCGCTGCACGAGGATCACAACATGAATTCAATCCGGATTATCTCTATCGCACTGGTCGTGGCGGGCCTGTTGGGGCTGCTGTATGGCGGTTTCAGCTACACCAAGGACACCACAGCAGTGAAGCTCGGCCCGATCGAGCTCTCGGTGCAGGAGAAGGAAAGAGTCAACGTGCCAGTTTGGGCGGGCATCGGCGCCATACTCGCGGGCGGCCTACTCTTCGGCTTCGCCGGCAGAAAGCCCTGAGCTGCGCTGAAATAACTTAACCCCGCGCCGACAGTGGAAAACGTTTTTGCCTCTCAAGTTGCTGTTTATCTGCGCCAAAAATCGCCTACGCAGCCCTACCGCTGAGCAGCTATTCGCTGATTGGCCCGGTGTGGAAACCGCATCGGCCGGCGTCAATCATGACGCCGACACACCAGCCTGCCCCGAGCTGCTGGCCTGGGCCGATCTGGTTCTGGTGATGCAGCGGGTGCATCGCAGCAAACTGGCCAGCAAATTCAAAGCCCATCTGACCAACAAACGCGTGGTTTGTCTGGATATCCCGGACGACTACGAGTTTATGGACCCCGCCCTGATAGCACTGCTGAACACCAAGATGCAGCGCTTTTTGCCGCCACGCTAAATCCCCCGATCTATCTCGCCGCTTAGCCGGCGAGGCGCGCATCCGTCCGCTGGCGTCTTCGATGTGGCATAAATTCCTCATGGAATCTTTAGCTATCCGCCCTAAGCCATTGTTTTAAAGCCTATCCGGCGAACCTACAAAACACATCAACTAGGCACACACTAAAGGTGATTGACTAAACACCGGCGCAGCCTTACGTTAACGTAAAGGTAAACAAGAGCGCTGCCGTATGTCCGCCACCACCTACTCCATTTCCGAACTGGCCCGCGAGCTGGATATCACCACCCGCGCCATTCGTTTCTATGAAGAACAGCAGATGCTCAGCCCCGAACGCCGTGGCCAGGAGCGCATCTACACGGCTAAGGACAAGGTCACCCTCAAGCTGATCCTGCGCGGCAAGCGCATCGGCTTTTCGCTCGCCGAATGCAAGGAGCTGATCGAGCTGTACGACCCGGTGCACGGCAATCACAAGCAGTTGCACACCTTTATGGCGAAGATCGCCGAGCGCCGCGCCCAGTTGCAGCAGCAACTTTTAGACATCGAACAGATGCAGCTTGAGCTGGATACCGCCGAAGAGCGTTGCCTGGCGGCCCTGGCTGAAACTGATAAAAAACAAACCGTTATCTCCTGAACTTAATTCGAACAATTACAGGTGGAACCATGAGCTACCCATCCCTCAACTTCGGTCTCGGCGAGACCATCGATATGCTGCGCGACTCGGTGTATCAGTTCTCACAAGCCGAGCTGGCGCCGCGTGCCGCGCAGATCGACCGCGACAACGAGTTCCCCATGGACATGTGGCGCAAGTTCGGCGACATGGGCCTGCTCGGCATGACCGTGGAAGAGGAATACGGCGGCACCAACATGGGTTACCTGGCCCATGTGGTGGCCATGGAAGAGATCAGCCGCGCCTCGGCTTCGGTCGGCCTGTCCTACGGCGCGCACTCCAACCTGTGCCTAAACCAGATCCGCAAGAACGGCACCCATGAGCAGAAGGCCAAGTACCTGCCCAAGCTGTGCTCCGGCGAGCACATCGGTGCCCTGGCCATGAGCGAGCCAAATGCTGGTTCTGACGTGGTGTCGATGAAGCTGCGCGCCGAGAAACGCGGCGACCGCTACGTGCTCAACGGCAACAAGATGTGGATCACCAACGGCCCCGACGCCCACACCTACGTGATCTACGCCAAGACCGACGTTAGCGCCGGCTCGCGCGGCATGACCGCGTTTATCGTCGAGCGCGACTACAAGGGTTTCTCCCGCCACCAGAAACTGGACAAGCTGGGCATGCGCGGCTCCAACACCTGCGAACTGGTGTTCGAGGATTGCGAAGTACCGGAAGAGAACATTCTCGGCGCGGAAGGCGGTGGTGTACGCGTGCTGATGAGCGGCCTGGACTACGAGCGCACCGTGCTCTCCGGCGGCCCGACCGGGATCATGACGGCCTGCATGGATGTGGTGCTGCCCTACGTGCACGAACGCCAGCAGTTCAAACAGTCGATCGGCGAGTTCCAACTGGTGCAGGGCAAGCTGGCCGATATGTATGCCGGCATGAACGCGTCCAAGTCCTACCTCTATAACGTCGCCAAGGCCTGCGACCGCGGCGAGGAATCGCGCAAGGACGCCGCTGCAGTAATCCTCTACACCGCCGAAATGGCCACCAAGATGGCCCTGGATACCATACAGCTGCTGGGCGGCAACGGCTACACCAACGAATACCCGGCCGGCCGCCTGCTGCGCGACGCCAAACTCTACGAGATCGGCGCCGGCACCAGCGAAATCCGCCGCATGCTGATCGGCCGCGAGTTGTTCAACGAAACCAAATAGCCTGACGGAGCGCGCCAGATGGCCATTCTGCACACCCAGATCAACACCCGCTCGCCGGAGTTCGCCGCCAATAGCGCGACGATGCTCGCCCAGGTTAACGACCTGCGCACCCTGCTCGCCCGCGTTCACGAAGGCGGCGGCGCCAAGGCCCAGGAACGCCACACCTCGCGCGGCAAACTGCTGCCGCGTGAACGGATCAACCGCCTGCTGGATATCGGCTCGCCGTTTCTGGAAATCGGCCAGCTGGCCGCCCATGAGGTGTATGGCGAAGAAGTGCCTGCGGCAGGCGTAGTGGCCGGTATCGGCCGGGTCGAGGGTGTGGAATGCATGATCGTGGCCAACGACGCCACGGTAAAAGGCGGTAGCTACTACCCGCTAACGGTGAAAAAGCACCTGCGCGCGCAGACCATCGCCCAACAGAACCGCCTGCCGTGCATCTATCTGGTGGATTCCGGCG
>JBIHZW010000381.1:0-2950 GCA_044240245.1 Pseudomonas sp.
ATGGTGTGTCGCTGAACACCTCGCTGAACCGCCGTGGCGAGCCGATGATCTGCTCGCCGACTGACGCGCTGAACATGTTCTACGGCTCCGACCTGCAGTACCTGATCATGGAAGACATTCTTGTGGTCAAGGACGGCAAGGATTGGTATGACAATGTCTGAGGTCGCTGGGGCTGGTCAGCCGTGGGTTTTGCAGTTCTGTCACGGTTATGACGGCCCCTTCCTCGACTGCGCGCGGCAGTACGCCGCGCTATTTGTCGGTACGCCTTACAAAGTGTGTACGGTCTATCTGACAGGCAAGCCGAGTGCAGAAGTCGAGCAAGGCTCTGCCTCTGACGAGGTGATTTTTCTCGACTATTCCAGTCGGCAAGTGCGCGGTCTTAAGCTCAAGGCGATCCGCGATCTCAAGCGCATCGCCGTTTCGCGCGACTTCAAGCTGTGCATCGCCCATCGCTTTAAACCGATCTACGTCGCCCTACTGGGCAGCGATCTACCGGTGATCGGTGTGCACCATGCGTTTGGCGACTACAAGCGGCGTACGCGTCAGCTGTTCGCCAACTTCTTTCGCAAGCGCCTGGCTTTGCTCGGGGTCTCCAATGCCGTGCGCGATGATATGCGCGCCTGCTTGCCGAGTTGGTCGCCCGAGCGTATCGAGACGCTGTACAACCGTATTGATATTGTCGCGGTGCAGTCTGAGCAAGTTTCTCGTGAAGCAGCTCGCGAGCACCTCGGGTTGCCGCAGGACGCCTGGGTGGTTGGCAATGTTGGCCGTCTGCATCCCGACAAAGACCAGGCGACGCTGATAAAAGGATTCGCCCAGGCTTTGCCGCAATTACCGGCACGCAGTCTGCTGGCAATCATGGGCAGCGGGAAACTGGAAGAGTCATTGAAAAGCCTTGCCAGTGAGCTCGGGGTGAGTGATTCGGTGCGTTTTCTTGGTCAGGTGGTGAACGGGCGTAACTATTTCAAGGCGTTCGATGTTTTCGCTTTGACGTCTGATCATGAGCCGTTTGGCATGGTACTGCTGGAAGCCATGGCTGCAAGCGTGCCGGTGATCTGCAGTGATTGTGGTGGCGGGCGTGAGGTGGTGGTCGACAGTGGTCGGCTGTTCCCGTTAGGCGCTGCTGCGGCTCTGGCGCAGGCGTTGATAGAGCAGACCCAGACCACCGATAACTTGGCTATGCTGCAACAGCGGATGGTGCAGCGCTTGCAAACAGAGTTTTCCGATCAGGCCGTGGCTCAGCGCTTCAGGGCGCTGCCGTTGCTCAACTCGGTTATGTGAGCCTGCCATGACCCATGATGTTACTGCCAACCCTTGGCTGGAAAAGGCCCGCGCCCTGGATCGCTATCGCTGGCTGTTGCTGCGTGAGCGCCATGGAGTGTTTGCCAGTGCTTTGCGTTTCGCCCGTGAAGCCCTTGGCGACTGGTGGTTTGGTATCCGCGCCAAACGACGCCTGGCGGCCACTGTTGTCGCCGAGCCTTGTGATTTCCTGCTGCTGCAATCGGCTCCCAAGGTCATCGCCTTTCAGCGCAAGAAGCTATTGATCGAAGAGTTGCGCAGGTGTGGTTATCATCTGGTCGAGACTGCGCTACTGGAGCCGAAACAGATACTGCAGCAGCGGTTGTTAAAGGTGCCGCCTGTTACGGTGCCGACCCGTTACTTCGGTCTGGCGGCCTATGCCGAATGGCTGGTCGAGTGCCACCAGCCGCGCATCCTGCTCAATGACCGCAATGGCAGCTTGTATGCGCCATTTCTGCGTCTGTCGCTAAACGCCCGTCAACGTCTGTTGGTGCATCTGGCTCATGCCTCGACCGTGGAGAGTTCGCGGCGGTTGGGCATGAACGATTACGACTATTACTTTCTGTTTGGGCAGAGCTCGCTGGAAGCGCTGCAAGCGCGGACGTTGCGTTTTGGTAGTTCGCAGGCTGTGCTGGCGGGCTCGCACATGATTGACAGCGCTTACGACCTGCTTCCGGCTGAGCCGTCCCTGCGCACTGTGCTGATTCTCGGCGTTGGCCCGGACAAAGAGAAGGAGGCGCGCTATCAGGCCACCTACGCGCTGCTGCGCGACTGGGTCGCCGAGCATCCTGAGTATCAGGTGTTGGTAAAGGCTCACCCACGTAGTCAGGCGCCGTTCTGGCATAAGGCCGCCGCTGCGTTGGCTAACCTTCAGGTTTTACCCGCCAACTGCACGTTAGCCGAGGCCCTGGGGCGTGCATCGCTGGTGATCAATATCATGTCCAATGCGGTCATCGAAGCCGCTCTGGCACGGCGTCCGTTGATCTATGTCAATGCCAGCGGCGAGCCAGATATCTTCGCGCAGGACAGCTTTTTTGGTGAGCGCGTTGAACGTGCCGACCAGTTGCAGCAACGGATTGCGGACATTGCGTCTGACTACGTGGGTAGCCTGCAGCAGTCGGCCCAATTTGCCGACTATCACTTGGCTCAGGGTGTCGCGGGGCTGGAGCGGACATGCGCTTTGCTCGAAGGTTTGCTGCGTAACGAGCGTATCGAGAGCCTACCTCTGGCACAGAGTCTGGTTGCTGAATAACTACTAAAAGCAGGTTGCTGCCGTTTGAGTGATGCCATGACTGGATTGTGTTTTGAACATGCATTTGTCATCAATCTTGATCACCGTACTGATCGTTGGGCGAGGATGACCGAGAATTTGGCGCAGGTAGGCATCGCTGCTGAGCGTTTCTCCGCCATCAGTGTTCGTGACCTGGCCGATGATCAGCCAACGATGGCGCTCAAGGGGTTTCTCCAGCGCGTTGATGGCCCCAGTCCTTCTGCAGAGCACAAACTTCAGACGACCTGGGCGTGTATGCGCAGTCACCTGGCGATTATTCGCATGGCGCGTGATGCTGGCTGGCCGTCGGTACTGATTCTCGAAGATGACTGCGAGTTTGAGCCCTATACCCCCGTCGTGCTGAACCGGGCGTGTAAGCAA
>JBIHZW010000340.1:0-3658 GCA_044240245.1 Pseudomonas sp.
GCGTTTGCTGCGCCTGGGTGGGCTGGTTGGTGTGGGCATGTTGGCCTATTTGGCCGTGTTGGCGCTGCTGGGTTTCCGTTTGAAGGACTTTGCGCGGCGCAGCGCACTCTGAGAATCGGTTTACGATCTGCTGCGCGTCGGCCCTGCTGTGTTAAAAACAGGCTCGGAATGCTCATGTACAGCTCGTACACTCCGCGTCCTCGCCTGTTTTTGCCTTGCAGGACTCTAGCTCGCGAGATCGTAAGCCGATTCTATAGGCGGCTGATTTGCTGCCTGTTGTCCGCTGCTCGGTGTGCGTATAATCGACCACTTTATGAGCAAGAAGCGCGTTATGCAGCTGGTTCGAGGCCTACACAACTTGCGGCCCCAGCATCGGGGCTGTGTCGCCACCATCGGTAATTTCGACGGCGTCCATCGTGGTCATCAGGCCATTTTGGCGCGTTTGCGTGAGCGTTCCGCCGAGCTCGGTGTGCCCAGTTGCGTGTTGATTTTCGAGCCGCAGCCGCGTGAATTTTTTGCCCCAGATGCCGCGCCGGCCCGCTTGGCGCGATTGCGCGACAAGTTGGCATTGCTGGCCGCTGAAGGCGTTGATCGGGTGCTGTGCCTGAGCTTCAACCGCCGCTTGTGTGAGCTGAGCGCTGCCGAGTTCGTGCATCGCGTGCTGGTTGAAGGCTTGGGTGTGCAGCACTTGGAAGTGGGTGATGACTTCCGCTTTGGTTGTGACCGCGCGGGTGATTTTGCCTTTCTGGCTGAAGCCGGTGAGCGTGAAGGCTTTAGCGTTGAAGCTGCCAGCACGGTCGAGCTGGACGGTATTCGCGTCAGCAGTACGCGGGTGCGTGAAGCCCTTGATGCTGGTGATTTTGCCTTGGCGCAGCACTTGCTCGGGCGGCCTTTTCAGATCGCCGGGCGGGTGTTGCACGGGCAGAAACTCGGCCGCCAGCTGAATGCGCCGACCGCCAATGTGCAGCTCAAGCGCAAGCGCGTGCCGCTCAAGGGCGTGTATCTGGTCAGTACCGAGATCGACGGCCAAACCTGGCCGGGCGTTGCCAATATCGGCGTGCGCCCGAGCGTTGCAGGCGATGGTCGCGCCCATCTGGAAGTGCATTTGCTGGACTTTGCCGGTGATTTATATGGCCGGCGTTTGACGGTGGCTTTCCACCACAAGCTGCGCGATGAGCAGCGTTTCGCCTCCCTTGAGGCATTGAAGATGGCAATTGCTGCCGATATTGCTGCCGCCCGTGCCCATTGGCGCGTTTAAGCACCCGGCTTCAACTGCTGGGTGCCAATCGCTTACGAAGAGCCTGAAATGACCGATTACAAAGCCACGCTTAATCTGCCTGACACCCAATTCCCGATGAAGGCCGGCCTGCCGCAGCGCGAGCCGCAGATTCTGCAGCGCTGGAACGAGATTGGCCTGTATCAGAAGCTGCGCGCGCAGGGCGAAGGCCGGCCGAAGTTTGTTCTGCACGATGGCCCTCCCTATGCCAACGGCAGCATTCACATCGGTCATGCGGTCAACAAGATCCTCAAGGACATCATCACCCGCTCCAAGACCCTGGCCGGCTTCGACGCCCCTTATGTGCCGGGTTGGGACTGTCATGGCCTGCCGATCGAGCACAAGGTGGAAACCACCTTCGGCAAGAATCAGCCAGCCGACCTGACTCGCGAGCGCTGCCGCACCTATGCCGCCGAGCAAATCGAAGGGCAGAAGGCCGACTTCGTCCGCCTCGGCGTGCTGGGTGATTGGGATAACCCGTACAAGACCATGGATTTTGCCAACGAAGCCGGCGAAATCCGCGTGTTGGCCGAGATGGTCAAGCAGGGCTTTGTGTTCAAGGGCCTGAAGCCGGTCAACTGGTGCTTCGATTGCGGCTCGGCGTTGGCTGAGGCGGAAGTCGAATATCAGGACAAGAAGTCCGACGCCATCGACGTGGCCTTCGTGGTTGAAGATGCCGACAAGCTGGCCGCCGCTTTCGGTCTGGCCAGTCTGCCGAAGCCGGCTTCCATCGTGATCTGGACCACCACGCCGTGGACCATCCCGGCCAACCAGGCGCTAAACGTTCACCCTGAATTCACCTACGCGCTGGTCGACACCGGCGAGCGCCTGCTGCTGCTGGCTGAAGAGCTGGTGCAAGGCTGCCTGGCGCGTTATGGCCTGCAAGGCGAAGTCATTGCTACTGCCCAGGGCGCTGCGCTGGAGCTGATCCGTTTCCGCCATCCGTTCTATGAGCGTTTCGCCCCGGTTTACCTGGCCGAGTACGTCGAACTGGGCGCAGGTACCGGCGTCGTGCACTCGGCCCCGGCCTACGGCGAGGACGACTTCCGTTCCTGCAAAGGCTACGGCATGAGCAATGACGACATCCTCAGCCCGGTGCAGAGCAATGGTGTGTATGTCAGTGACCTGCCGTTCTTTGGCGGTCAGTTTATCTGGAAAGCCAACCCGGCCATCGTCGCTAAGCTGGACGAAGCGGGCGCGTTGCTCAAGCACGAGGCTATCCAGCACAGCTATATGCACTGCTGGCGGCACAAGACCCCGCTGATCTACCGTGCCACGGCGCAGTGGTTCGTCGGTATGGACAAGGTCATCAGTGATGGCAGCTCTCTGCGTCGCCGCGCGCTGGACGCCGTCGAACAGACTGAATTTGTACCGGCCTGGGGCCAGGCGCGCCTGCACAGCATGATCGCCGGGCGCCCAGACTGGTGTATCTCGCGTCAGCGCAACTGGGGCGTACCGATCCCGTTCTTCCTGCACAAGGCCACGGGTGAGTTGCACCCACGCAGCGCCGAGCTGATGGAAGAAGTGGCCAAGCGCGTCGAGCAGCAAGGCATCGAAGCCTGGTTCAAACTAGACGCCGCCGAGCTGCTGGGTGATGAAGCCGCTGACTACGACAAGATCAGCGACACCTTGGACGTTTGGTTCGATTCCGGCACCACTCACTGGCACGTGCTGCGCGGCTCTCATCCGCTTGGTCACGCCGCTGGCCCGCGCGCCGATCTGTACTTGGAAGGTTCCGACCAGCATCGCGGCTGGTTCCATTCCTCCCTGCTCACCGGCGCTGCCATCGATGGTCACGCGCCTTACAAAGAGCTGCTGACCCACGGTTTTGTGGTCGATGAGAACGGCCGCAAAATGTCCAAGTCCTTGGGCAACGTGGTTGCGCCGCAGGAAGTGAATGACAGCCTGGGCGCCGATATCCTGCGTCTATGGGTGTCGTCTACCGACTATTCCGGCGAGATGGCCGTGTCCAAGGTCATCCTGCAGCGCAGCGCCGACTCCTACCGGCGTATCCGCAACACCGCGCGCTTCCTGCTCTCCAACCTCAGCGGTTTCGACCCGGCGCAGCACTTGCTGCCGGCTGGAGACATGCTGGCGCTGGACCGTTGGGCAGTAGATCGCGCCTTGCTGCTGCAGCGCGAAATTGAAGAAGCCTACGACAGCTACCGCTTCTGGAACGTTTACCAGAAGGTGCACAACTTCTGCGTGCAGGAGCTGGGCGGCTTCTATCTCGACATCATCAAGGACCGCCAGTACACCACCGCCGCCGACAGCGTGGCGCGTCGCTCCTGCCAGAGCGCGCTGTTCCATATCGCCGAAGCCCTGGTGCGCTGGATCGCCCCGGTGCTGTCGTTCACTGCCGATGAGCTGTGGGAATACCTG
>JBIHZW010000042.1:0-19063 GCA_044240245.1 Pseudomonas sp.
GCGCGCGTAACGAGTCGGTGATGCTCAATGGCTGGTATCAGGGCCTGAGCGAGCTGCCGGAAGGCTTCGAGCTGGATCGTGCGTTCTGGGAGCGCGTTATGGCGGTTAAGGTCGCGGTCAACAAGGAGATGGAGAACCTGCGTGCGGCCAAGGCCATCGGCGGCAACCTGCAGGCGGAAGTCACCCTGTATGTCGAAGACAGCTTGATTGCCGATCTGAACAAGCTGGGTAACGAGCTGCGCTTCGTGCTGATCACCTCCACCGCCAGCCTGGCTCCGCTCAGCAGCGCGCCGAGCGATGCAGTGGTAACCGAAGTGGCAGGGCTCAAGCTGAAAGTGCTGAAGTCTGGCCATGCCAAGTGCGCCCGCTGCTGGCACCACCGTGAGGATGTTGGCGTGAAGCCGGCACATCCGGAAATCTGCGGTCGCTGCGTGGACAACATCGAAGGCGCGGGCGAGGTGCGTCACTATGCTTAATAACGGCATGCCCAACGCCAGTCGTTTTGGGCGTTTGGCCTGGTTGTGGCTGAGCCTGCTGGTGTTTGTAGTCGATCAGGCGAGCAAGTTTTGGTTCGACAACAACCTGAGCATGTACCAGCAGATCGTGATCATTCCGGATTACTTCAGCTGGACCCTGGCCTACAACACCGGCGCGGCCTTCAGCTTCCTGGCCGATGCGGCGGGCTGGCAGCGCTGGTTCTTCGCCGCGATTGCCGTGGTGGTGAGCGGGGTACTAGTGGTTTGGCTCAAGCGCCTCAAGCCAGGTGAAACCTGGCTGGCGGTGGCCTTGGCGTTGGTACTCGGCGGCGCGCTGGGTAACTTGGTCGACCGCGTGGTGTTTGGTCATGTGGTCGATTTCATCCTGCTGCACTGGCATCAGCAATGGTATTTCCCGGCCTTCAACGTGGCCGATATGGCGATTACCGGAGGTGCCATCCTGCTGGCGCTGGATATGTTTAAAAGTGAAAAGTCCGGAGAAGCCGCCCATGACTGACCCTCTCATCCAAGAGCTGCGTATCGGCCCGGATAAGGAAGTGACCCTGCACTTTGCCCTCAAGCTGGACAATGGCGATGTGGTCGACAGCACCTTCGATAAAAAGCCCGCCACCTTCAAGGTCGGCGATGGCAACCTGTTGCCAGGCTTTGAGCAGGCCATCTACGGCTTGAAGGCGGGCGATAAACGTAGCCTGTCGATCAGCCCGGAGCAGGGCTTTGGCCAGGGTAATCCGCAGAATATCCAGGTCATGCCGCGCAGTCAGTTTCAGGACATGGAGCTGTCTGAGGGCCTGCTGGTGATCTTCAATGATGCCGCCAATGCCGAACTGCCTGGGGTGGTCAAAGCTTTTGACGACAGCCAGGTGACCATCGACTTCAACCACCCGCTGGCCGGTAAGGCGCTGAGCTTCGATGTGGAGATTATTGAGGTCAAAGCGCTCTAAGGTTTAGCCCGCTCCTGTGGGGGCGGCTTTAGCCTTGAGTGTTCCCGCGTGATCCTCGCGATCACGGCGGCTTATACAGATTGCTTCCCCAGTGCGTGCGGCCGCGCCGTACACTAGTCCGCAAGGCCTACCGTCGAGATCCCCGCCATGCATATCAAACTCGCCAACCCCCGTGGCTTCTGTGCCGGCGTCGACCGCGCCATTGAAATCGTCAATCGCGCCCTGGAAGTCTTCGGTCCCCCCATCTATGTGCGCCATGAAGTGGTGCACAACAAATTTGTGGTCGAAGACCTGCGTTCCCGTGGAGCGATCTTCGTCGAAGAGCTGGATCAGATTCCTGACGATGTCATCGTTATCTTCAGCGCCCATGGCGTTTCTCAGGCTGTACGCGCGGAAGCAGAACGCCGTGGTTTGAAGATATTTGATGCCACCTGCCCGCTGGTAACCAAGGTGCATATGGAAGTGGTGCGCTACAGCCGCGAGGGGCGCGAATGCATCCTGATCGGCCACGAAGGCCACCCGGAAGTCGAAGGCACCATGGGCCAATACGACGCGAGCAACGGCGGCGCCATCTACCTGGTGGAGGACGAAACGGACGTCGCCGAGTTGCGGGTACGCAACCCAGAGGCATTGGCTTTCGTCACTCAGACCACCCTGTCGATGGACGACACCAGCAAAGTCATCGACGCCCTGCGCGCCAAATTCCCCAGCATCGGCGGCCCACGCAAAGACGACATCTGCTACGCCACCCAGAACCGGCAGGACGCCGTCAAACAACTCGCTGCCGAATGCGACGTACTACTGGTAGTAGGCAGCCCCAACAGCTCCAACTCCAACCGCCTACGCGAACTGGCCGAGCGCATGGGAACCCCGGCCTATTTGATCGACGGGGCAGAAGACCTCAAACAAGAGTGGTTTGCGGGTGTGGCGGGTATTGGGATTACTGCGGGAGCATCAGCACCAGAGGTGCTGGTGCAGGGCGTAATTCAGCAACTGAGCGAGTGGGGCGCAACAGGTGCGCAAGAGTTGCAGGGGCGGCCTGAGAATGTGACGTTCTCGATGCCGAAGGAGTTGCGGGTAAAACAGGTGTGATTGTTTGCGGCGAATATGTAAAACAAAAAGCCGACTCATTGGAGTCGGCTTTTTGTTTGCTGCTTTGAGTCTGTTACCAGCAGCTTTGTACAGTACCAGTGCCAGATCGACCTTTGATTCCTTGGCTATTCAAGCTGAGATTGCCACATTGGGCGTCGGCAGCTTGTGGGCCTACAGCAGTAGCCACTAGCCTGACGCAGCGGGTGAGTGGCGTGCCCGCCGCGCACACTTCAGCAGCAATGCTGTAGCGCTGCTCGTCACTAATTACCGGGGCGTCCGTTGCAGTACCCGGGAATGCAAGGCCAGGGTTCCCGGCAGCAGTGGCTCCAAGGTTGCCGGTATAACGTTGGTTTTGCGAATAAAAACGCTCTTGAGCCTGCATAACCTGCGTCAACTTTGCATGGCCATCAGAGCGTCCCGACTTCAGCAGGTATTCTTGAAAGTTCGGGTAGGCAATTGCTGCAAGCACGGCGATTATCGCCACCACAATCATCAACTCGATCAGCGTGAAGCCGTGCTGCTGTCGCATTAGTTTTCTCTCCAGTAGGTTTTCTTAATACTTGGCTGATCCTTCTCACAGTACTCAATATCACCTGTACATATTATTGGGCAGTCCACACCTGTACATTTTTCTGGGTCTGAGTCTGAGCCTTGGCCTTTGTCATTAAGCACTTCAGTACCGATGATGACCTTTGGTGGCGCGTTGTCACTGAAGACAACCGAGGGTGCTGGTGGGATACCTGAGCGAGTCAGTGCATAGCTGCGAATAGGGGTGTCACTTCCCGGTGTTGTGCCCGCTTCCGAAAGAATGGCACTGGCATCCTTCAGGCTAAGCGCATAAGCGCGACCGCGCCCGACATCAGGACCGCAGGTGGTGACGGTCTCGCCGCGAGGGCTAAATGTGTTGAAGAAAACAGCGCCGCGGAAGATCAAGGGTGACGAGAGTACCTTTTCACCTTTGGGCAAGCGTAGGAACCAGCCTTTACTGCTGGCCAGTAGTGCTTGATTAGGCTCGTAGTTGTTCCCTGGCGTCAGTTGGGCATAAAGCGCATTGATGCTTTCACGCAGCGCTGGCAGGCCTTGATCTGCGTCCAGGGTTGCCAGTTGCGCCTGATCAATCAGGTATTGATAGGCTTCGAATATCGTTAGGTCATCTCCGTAAAGCGTTTTTGCAGCAGCCAGCTGTGCTGCAGTCAGCAGTGCTGAGCCCTCATCATAAGCGGCGTTAGCAATTGCATTGGCTTCGGCTTGCGCGGTTGACGCTTGCCCTGCGAAGGCGAGTCGCTGGCTTTCCAGGGAGTCAAGCAGCGCGACGTTATCGGCTTGGTTCTCTGCATTATTCGCAAGCTCGGTGTTTTTCGCCGCTTCATCACGGCTCAATAGGTCTTCTATGCTCTGAGTTGGACCCGCAGGCGGACCGGTCAAGGTCTCCAGGTTATCCAGCGCGGTCTGAATCGTTGTGGTGTCGCCACCCGCGATGGCGCTATTCAACTGGGCCAATGCATCTTCTAGGGCAGTGCTGTTGCTACCTGCGTTTAAAGCATCTCGCTCTGTTGTGAGCGGATCGCTGGCATAGCTACTGTTCAGGCCTGCCAGCTCTGCCTCAAGCGAGGCCGTCGCTGTTTCGTCTGCAGCAGCCTTTGCAGCAATGATGGCTTGCTCTTTGTCGAGGATTTGTTGATGACGCGAAGACAGTTCACTCTGCAGGTTGCTCAGTGTGCTGTATAGCCCCGCGAGTGACTCGGCCTGAGTATGCAGTGCGTTCTTTTTGTCGTAGGCCGCTTGTGCTGCCGCTGCTGCAATGTTGTATGCATTAATTGCATTGGTTTCTGCTGCTGTTGCACTGTCCAGACTTGCTTGGTTTTCCGGGCTGTTATCGGCGTCATAAGCGCTTTGCGCCGCCTCTTTGGCTAAAACGGCGGCAGCCTTCTCGGCTGATGCGGTGCTGTAAGCCGCATCCTTGTTCGCTAAGTCAATGTCCGCTGAGGCGCGGGCTTGCTGGAGTGCCACTAGTGTCTGTTGGCTAGCAAGCAGTCCCTGCTGAAGCTTGCTCTGCTCAAGACTTTCAGGCGCGTGGGCGAGCAGGTAAGGATCGGCTGCCATTAGTGAGTCGATTGCTACCTGCCGATCATTTGCGCTGCTATTGGCTTGCAGCATGGCGTTGTACTTGGCGGTAAAGCCTGAGCTGTCTTTGAACGCGTTGAAGACATCCCGAGTGTCGTCTACTTTCTGGTTCAGCGCGTTGATTTTGGCTTCCAGTTCGGCAATATCCTCGAGAATTTCTGCAGCTTGCGCATCGGTGAGGTCAACACTTGAGACATCGACCAGATCGCTCTCGGTCATGGTGGTGTAGGTACTTGGCTTGGTGAAAACATCAGCGTCGCGCAGCACGTAGAAACGGTCAATCGTGTCTTCGTTGAGTGGGTGGGCGCGGTAGCCAGAGCCGAGAGATATCGTGAAGTAGGTTTTACCGCCGCGTTCACGAACCAGCGCAACGTCTGGCATGTTAAACATGCGGCGATTATTCAGGGCATTCGCGCCGCCTAGGCTGGCGATACGCCCGCCAGCGCCAAGGTTGTTAGCCCCGGTGTTGGCGTTGTTGATGTCGAAGCGGAAAACCTGCGCGCGGCTATCTGCTGCATAAATGATGTCTGCTAGGCCGTCGTTGTTGATGTCGATGATCACCGGGTCGGCGGGCATGCTGTGGGTCATACTGGCCAGCTGCAGGTTGGCACCAGCCTCCGATGTATGCCCAGCGCGCCAGATCAACTGACCGGTTTCGGCATTGACGATATACAGGCTGTTGCCATAGTTGTCGTTCGCTAGCGGGGTGTTAGTGCTGTCATCGTCCTGCTGAGGGTCATAGCCCCCGGTGAAAATAAGGACCTTGGTTTTCGTGCCGTTAACATTGATATCCGCCAACTTGGGCGTGGACCAGGTTTGCCCCAACTTTCCGAAGCCAGGGGTTGTGCCCCCCTTGATTACCCACTTGAGTGCGGGCGACGTGATGGTGCCGACGTCCAGTGCGTAGTAGTTGCGGCCGCCACGGCGCATACCTGCGTAAAGATAGTTTTTGGTGATGCTGCGGGATTTGGTTGTTGTATCGATTGCGCCGTACTCAACCCACAGGTTGATCTGCCCATCCATGCCATAGCGTTTGGCGTCGGAGCCTTTCGGATCGGTGTAGTAGGCGTTGAGATTTGGCAGTAGTTCTTTGGGAATAAACGCGAATTTTTCCTCGCCAGTTTCTGGGTCTACTGCATGGATAAAGCCTTCATTGGTACCGAAGAACATGTATAGCTCTTCCGGGGAAGCCGATGGTGACAGGGTGCCATTCTTGATATTTTCTACACGCACCAAATCTTCATCGGTTTTATAGGCGACCAAGCGAGGCTCGTTATGCAGCACGTCGGCGAGTTGTTGGCGGGCCTGGTTTGTCACTGGGTCCAAGCCACGGCCCCATTTGATTGCATTATCCTTGGCTGCGGGGCTGCTGACGCCCATCAACGTATCGGTAATGGCTGCGTTAGCAGTTGTCAGGGCGTGAGCGCTGGTGTTGATTAAGACACTCCCTGCTACACCAGCCCCCGCAGGTGGAGAGCGGTCAGCTGCTGTCCATGTGTAGATGTTGCGACTGGCAGGGTTGCCAAGCATGCCGGCAATGCCTCCTTTTGCCACATCTCTGCCGTCTTGGAAGGACCAATAACTTGAAGCGTTTTCCCTGAAGAAGCCTGTGGTTTCATCAACAGCCGGCTGGCCATTCTTATCCACAATAATGGCGTCGCCGCTTGTGCTGTCTTCCCCCAGTTTGTAGCGTTTGACGTTACCTACCCAGCGTGCACCTTCTGCGGGGCGGAATAAGGCGTAGTAGAGATCATTCCGATAACCCAGGTTGTTATAGGCGCTTACTGCAACGCTAGGCGTTGCGAACGTGGAGTTTTCCGCCAGGATCTCTACCAGAATCGATTTGAGTGCATCTACCAGGCCAGATGTATTGTCAGTGGTGAAGTAACGGCCATTGCCGGCGGTTGCTGTGTTCTGTAACAGGGTCTGATTGGTTGCAAAGCCAATGGTATAAGTGTTGACCGTCTGCTTACCGGGCTGGCTACTGCTGGCATCTTGATTGGCTAGGTGCTCTGCAAGGTGGGGCATGCACTCACCACTCCGGCTGGTGCTGCTGGTGCCGGGATCGCGACATGTGCTTGCCAGGTGCAGAGTGTTTGTTGCGCCGGAGGTGTTGATCAGAGCGCGTATATCATTGTTGGCCGAGTTGTCATAAGTAGGCTCGCCGTCGGTCAGCAATATAATATTGCTCTTTTGGCAAGAGTATTCAATTGGGCTTTTATATGAGCTGCCGGATTTTGAGGCGGCGACGCTGGGCTTCGAGGGGTTGGTCCAGCTATTGCCGTCTTCGTAGGCTGCGTTAGTGCCGTTACCAAACTTTGGTGTCGCGCCTTTCATATAGCGCGCCGCTTCGTAGAAGCTTTCCGAGATTGGCGTATTGGAGGCGCCGTAGAGGCGATTAAGTTCCGCGATGAAACTGTTGGCTGTTGTGCTAGCGCGCCCTGCAGGGATGGCAATCATTCCTCCTTCTTCATTACTTGTATTAGGTGCTGCGTCGAAATGCATTAGTCCAATGTTTACGTCATCGCTTAGGCGCAGTTCTTCGACTAGTTCGTTGGTTACATCTTTTACAACTTGTAGTCGTGTTTTTCTGTATTCAAAATTATCGACCCAGCGGTTGCATCGCCCGCGATTGTCATATCGCGTGCATGTTTGATTTACAAATACTTCCTCGCATCGGTTGCGGATGTTTCGATCAGCCACAGCACAGGTTGTTCCAGGAACGTTACTTAGCATCGAGCCAGAATTGTCGATTACAAACATCAGGTTAGGGCGTACCTGCTGGTCTTCTGGAAGTTTGCGGCTAACATAAATTTCAGTGTCATCTGCAAGTGCAGTTTGCAGGCTCATGCTGAGATAGCAAAAGCTGCCGAGGACAATTGAGAGTGAGCGAATGTTCATGTCTGTAGTCCTGTTAATTGGCAACTATTTCACTGATTGATTCTATTGGGCGGTGCTGTATAAATACGGTGCCCTCCATTACTTGGCCGTCTTGAAGTGCACTTGCTGTGGTTTTTTGTCCGGTCAAGTAAATTTTTGCGGCTGGTGTGAATGACAATAGGCGGTATGGACAGCCATCACAGGGTTGAAACTCCGCATAGGGCTGGTTGTTTGTCATGCGGATAGTGACACTCGCTCCCTCAATAATGGTCAGGCTATTGCTGGTAGTGTCCGCATGGCTGATATTGGTCGTAAAAATAAAAGATGCAATTAAAGTCAGGGTTGCAATTATTTTTGACATGCTGGTGTCTCCTAGCTTTTGGCCTTGACGTTCATGAATATCAGGCCCTGCGACTGGTCAGAGTAAGCGCCGTTAGGCAGTTCCTCTTTGATATGTAGTTCGTAGTTGCTGCATTCAAAATTGATAATGCTGGAAGCGCCATCTGGGCCTGCTTCGCATGCTTTGCCCCGCGCTGTATTGCGGACGACACTAAATCCGGCATTAGTCGTTTGGGCTTCTATTGCGTTAACGGCTTGTTTGGCCGTAGCGGCTGTGAGGCCAAGTTGTTCCACTTTCTGCGCGCACAAATTAAGCGGATAGTCTGCTTCACAGTCAGTGCTTGAGTTTGAGGCAGCATTCATTGCGGAAAGCAGTCGGTCGCGCCCAGTTGCGTTAGCGTTAAGCGCTAAAAGGTTGGACTGGATGGAGCTTTGTGCTTGTTGGAAGGTTTCGTTACGAAATTGTGAGTTGCTGGCCATGCGCTCTTCCAGTGTGGAAAACTGCATGGCGGTAATGCCTGCGATAGTCAGCACAACCAGAAACACCAGTGCAACAATCAGGGTGGCGCCGGTCTGACGGGATGGAGTGTTTATCATCATGGTGCCGGCCCTCAAAAAGTATTACGCAATTTAATCGTGGTGGTGAACACTTGGCGGGCTTTTCCGTCATCAAAAATAATTGGCGCGGCGTCTAGCAGAACATATGCTCGGGCAGGTGTCGGTGGATTGGTTCGCTCGACTGAGTTTGCCAGTACAGCAATGCGAATGGCTGCTACATCATTCCACTTGTTCAGTGCGGTAACACGCTCGGCGGATACGTACTGATTGGCGCTGTTTAGATCGCTGCTGTTTGCGCTAAGGCCATACTGAATTTGTAATGCATCAATACCATCAATAAGCGGTGCTGGTGTTGCACCTGTAACCCAGCCGTTATCGTTGATATTCCATGATCTACAGCCTAGCGCTGAGTGATCTGCGGCGCTGGCTGCTGGGATAAGGACAAACTGATTGATAATCAAATCGGTGTTATCTGCATCGCCAACTACGCTTCCAAGGCAGTCTCTGCGTACGTTTCCTTCCAGCAGGCGGGGTTGAAATGTAAACCCGATAGTATCTGACGCATTGCCAGCACCGTCACTGCTGCAAACTTGCGGTGTATTGCAGGTGGCTGAGCCAGGGATAGAAATTGGCGTAGGTTTGCTTGCAGTTGTGTTGGCTGGCTCCACATAGCCTGCGTGGCGAGCGCTTTGGGCGATAAACTCAAGCGCAAAACGGCCGTTTTCCTGTAAGCGCGATGCTGCTTCGTTACTGGAATAAGTTTGTTTTGATGCAAAAAACACTTGGATAACACCTGTCAGTAGCAACATGCCAATAACCACGGCCACCAGTAATTCGACGATGGAGAGGCCGCGTTGCTTCGAGCGCTGGCCATGCTCACGATGGTTCATCGTTCAATCCTCAAGACGGTCGTGGTGCCATCTGTTTCTGCTGCTTGGTTATTGGCGTTTAGGTTGCTTCTGTTGAGCCAGTTCAAATTGAGGTCAAGATTGTTCCCATCGGCGGTCGCGTCAATCAGGGTGCCCACTGCGGGAGGTGTGATGAAGTCGCGGCTATTGAAACGGGCATCGATGGTGTTGAAGGCTGCAACAGCGGCATAGCTGCACTGTGCCTCCCAAGCATCGAAGGTAGCCATTTGCGCGGCATTGCATTCGCTGGCATTGACCTTGGCGGCGGTGCTGGGGTTGTAGTAGTCGGCGCACATGCGGGCTGGCAAGACGCCGCAATTTTGTGCTGCGGCATATTGCGCCGCCGTGCCGTCCGGGTTGGCGCGCATGCGCTCGATAAAGTCTTGCATCAGCCATACGGACTGGGAGCGCTGTCCACTGTCCGCAGTACTCTGTAGTGAGTTGAGCTGCATGGCGGCTAGACCGAGCAGCCCCACAGTAAAAATCAGTAGTGCGACCAATACTTCGATCAGAGAAGCACCGCGCTGCTTGTATAAAAATACGCTCATATACATTCCTTAATGATCAGCAGGCTGCATCGCGTGTTTTTTTCTCGACTTCTGCACGACCGAGGCGTGTCAGTCTTATGCAGCGTGCGGTATCGCCAGTTGGCTTGAGGCTGGGTGAAGTCACTTTAACGAGTGCATCAACACTGTTTGAGGCACTTCCATCGCGGCGGAAAACTAGCGCAGGTGGGTTGCTGATTCCTGAGCTCGTGATGCTCACTCCGCTGGTGCCTGTGAAGGCCCTAATAACATCGGCATGATTGCAGTCGCTGCCAATGCTGGCGGGGCCTACACACCAACCGTCGCTCCAGCCACTGGCTGCGCTTATTCTTGGAATCACTCTGACATCTTGGTTGAGCTTGACCGCTTCGCTTCTGGCAAATGCCAGAGAAAGCATCATTTCATTTGCTTGGGAGCTGACGCGTTGCTTGATGGCAAAATCGGTGACGGCCGGTAGCGCTAAACCCAGTAGGATCGCGAGTATCGCTAGGGTGATCATCAGTTCGACAAGGGTGAATCCAGATTGCTGCTTCATCATGCGGAGTCCTGACTATGTACCTTGCATCATTGTCAGTTGCCACGCGTGTTTCAAGCTTGATTAGGATGTCCGGTGATTTAGCGCTGCTGAGTGGTAGAGGGGGGCACTCAAGGGCAAAGTGCTCCTTCCTTCGACGTTTTCACGCGGCCTTGGCGGTTGATCACCATTGTGCCGCTGTGCGCATCCGGCCGGGAGAGGCAGAAGCTCATGGTGCCGTTGCTGACAAAGGTGATGCCTTGGCTGCTGAAGTGAATTGAGTTGTTTGGCAGCATGCCACGCCAATTTAGGGTGATGCTGCTGGGCACATATAGCGTGCTGAAAACGTCTTCTCCGGTGTCAAGTTGTCTGTTGCCGTTGCGGTCAATAAAGCTGCTAATGATTCCGCTCCAGCTTTGCTGACATTTACCCTGTTCTGACAGGGAACAGAGCGTTGCCCGGCTCTGGCTGGTCATTGCCAGGTAGCGTGCTTTGTTGGTCATATGAAATAAGTCTGCTTGTAGGCTTCGGAGCCTTTGGTGCTCACGCCAAGACGAGAGTGCTGGGGTTGCAATGCCGATCAGAATGCCAATAAGCGATAGTGTGATAAGCAAATCGAGCAGGCTATGTCCCGCTGTTGAGTAGGTTCTCATCCTGAGTTCCTGCTGGAGTTGTCCTTAACGCTCTTCAGAGTAGAGCAAAACCTGAATTATCCCAGTTGATATGGAGGCCTAGTCTTGCTGGATGTCATCGTAGTAGGTGGTGGGGTGTTGGGGCTGTTGACGGCGAGCAACCTTGCTGCGGCTGGATGTCGGGTAGATGTTATGGAATCTGACTGTCTTGGTCGCGAGTCCTCCTGGGCGGGTGGCGGAATTGTTTCGCCGCTTTATCCCTGGCGTTACAGCCCTGCAGTAACGGCGTTGGCGCATTGGTCGCAGGATTTTTATCCGCGGTTGGGTGAGCAGTTGTTGGCGCAGACGCAGATTGATCCAGAGGTGTATGTCACCGGGTTGTATTGGCTTGACCTTGATGACGAGGCTGAGGCGCTCGCCTGGGCGCGTCGTGAGGGGAGGCCGCTGCAGCGTGTGGATGTCGCGGCGGTAGAGCGGGCAGTGCCAGCGTTGGCTGAAGGCTTCGGGCGGGCGGTGCAGATGGCGGATGTGGCGAATGTGCGCAATCCGCGCTTGGTCAAAGCGCTGCGTGCGGCGTTGCAGCAGATGCCGAATGTCACCTTGCATGAGCACTGCGCGGTCAGTGGTTTTATTCGCGAGGGTGGGTGTATCACGGGAGTGCACACCGCACAGGGTGATATGTATGCCGATCGGGTGGTGCTTGCAGCGGGTGCCTGGAGCGGTGAGTTGATGAAGACTCTCGGCATCGAGTTGCCGGTGGTGCCGGTAAAAGGGCAGATGATTCTGTACAAATGTGCTGAAGACTTTCTCCCTGCCATTGTGCTGGCCAACGGGCGTTATGCGATTCCGCGGCGTGATGGTCATATTCTGATTGGCAGCACGCTTGAGCATGCGGGTTTCGACAAGACACCGACTGACGAAGCGCTGGCCAGTTTAAAAGCTTCCGCAATCGAGTTGTTGCCGGCGCTGGCGGATGCCGAGGTGGTGGGGCATTGGGCAGGGCTGCGGCCAGGTTCGCCTGAGGGCATTCCGTTTATTGGGCCGGTGCCGGGACATGATGGTTTGTGGCTGAACTGCGGGCATTACCGCAATGGGCTGGTTCTGGCGCCCGCGTCCTGTCAATTGCTGGCGGACCTGATGCTGGGGCGTGAGCCTATTGTGGACCCTACACCCTATGCGCCTGCTGGGCGGTTGGGTTCGACTTGTTGAGCGTTTCACTGCGAGGGGCTCGCGGCTAAAGCCCCTCCCAAAGTTGATGCTCGGTTTAGTCGATACCGAGCTTCTTCAGTCGATAACGCATCGAGCGAAAGCTCAAGCCCAGGCGCTGCGCAGCAGCCGTGCGGTTCCAGCGGGTTTCTTCCAGGGCCTGCATGATCAGTTTGCGTTCGATTGCCTCTAGGTAGTCTTCCAGATTGTCGATCTGCGCGAGGTTGGCCTCGCCGTTCTCGCCGATCGGTACGCTGTCGGCCAGGCGCAGGTCGCTGGTGGTGATGCGATCGTCTTCGCACAGGGTATAGGCGCGTTCGAGCATGTTTTCCAGCTCACGGACGTTGCCCGGAAAGCGGTAGCTTTTGAGCTTCTCCAGGGCGTCGTCATCGAGTTTGGCTGGACTGAGGCCTGTACCTTCGGCCAGGCGCTTGAGCATGATCTCGGCTAGCAGGGCGATATCTTCGCGGCGCTCACGCAGGGCTGGCACGCGTAGTTCGATTACGTTGAGGCGATAATACAGATCCTGTCGGAAGCGCCCGGCCGCGACTTCACCGGCCAGATCCTTGTGGGTGGCGCAGAGGATGCGTACATCGACGATCAGTTCCTGCTGGCCGCCGACGGCGCGCACCGCTTTTTCTTGAATTGCGCGCAGCAGCTTGACCTGCATCGGCAGCGGCAGATCGGCGACCTCATCGAGGAACAGCGTGCCGCCGTTGGCTGCCTGAAACAGCCCTTGCTTGTCCTCAATAGCGCCGGTAAAGCTGCCTTTTTTATGGCCGAAGAACTCGCTTTCCATCAGCTCGGTGGGGATGGCCCCGCAGTTGACCGGGATAAAGGGTTGTTCGCCGCGTGAGCCTTGCTCGTGAATCAGGCGGGCGACCAGTTCCTTGCCGCTGCCAGACTCGCCGCTGATATATACCGGGGCCTGGCTGCGCGCGAGCTTGAGGATCTGCTTGCGCATGGCCTTCATCGGCGGTGAATCGCCGAGCAGACGGCTATCCACCGGTAGCTCTTCACCATCGGCGCTACGCAGGCGCAAGGCCGCGGCGACCAACTCACGCAGGCGGCCGAGGTCCACTGGCTTGGTCAGAAAGTCGAAGGCACCGGCCTTCAGTGCGTTGATCGCGGTATCCAGGCTGCCATACGCGGTGATCATCGCCACCGGTACCTGCGGATGACGCAGCAGAATATGTTGCACCAACTCCAGGCCCGTACCGTCGGGTAGACGCATATCAGTCAGGCACAGGTCAAAGGGCTCTTTGGCCAGCCACTCGCGGGCTTCTTTGACGTTGCGTGCGCTGCGGGTGTCGAGCTTCATGCGCCCCAGGGTGATTTCCAGGAGTTCGCGAATATCGGGTTCGTCATCGACGATCAGGGCTCTCTGGCGGGTCATGGTCAGCTCAGTTTGCGCGGGTGGGCGAAGGTGATGCGTAGGCAGCTGCCGCCACCTTCACGAAGTTTATAGTCGAGACGGGCTTGATTGCTTTCGCACAGTTCGCGGGAAATATACAGGCCCAGGCCGGTACCTTTGTTTTCCGTGGTGTAGAAGGGCTCGAAGAGGTGGTGCAGCTGCTCTTCTGATACCCCGGGGCCGTCGTCCAGCACCTCGAGTACCGGCAGCTCGCTCTCCGGGTCGCGGAACAGGTTTAGCCAGACCTGGCCGTGTTTATTTTTCTGCGCGCTGTAGCGCAGGCCGTTTTCCACCAGATTGCTCAGCACTTGAGTGAGTTGGTGTGGGTCCATACGAGTCTGAATGCTGCCGCCGCTGGTTTCCAAATGAAGGGTCTGGCCTGGGGCAGCACTGCCGCGAAACTCACTGGCGAAGCGGTGTAGCCAGTACTTCAGATCGAGCAATTGCGGCTCGGCTTGGCGACGACGCGAGAGCTGTAAGACGTTTTCGATCACCAGATTCATCCGCCGCGAGTGATCCTGGATGATCTGAGCTAGGCGCAGGTCTGGACCTTCTAGCTCTTCGGATTCCTGCAGCAATTGCGCGGCATGGCTGATTGCCCCTAAAGGGTTGCGAATCTCATGAGCGATACCAGCTGTTAGGCGGCCTAGTGAGGCGAGCTTGAGTTGTTGTGCCTGCTGGGCGATCTGCGAGATGTCATCGAGAAAGATCAGTGTGTGTTTATGATCGCCGCGCTGCAGTGCAATAAAGCTCGGTTGCAGCACGCGGCCATCGGGCGCCGCTTGCAGGCTGGCAGGGCGCAGGCTGGGGTTATGCGACCATTGCTGCATGCGTTTGATCAGCTCGGGGCAGTGCGGGTCTAGAATCTTGCCGGTCAGATCGGCATGCCCAAGCAGGTGGTTGGCACCCTGATTGGCCAGTAGTACGCGGTGCAATTCATCCAGCACCAGAATGCCGGTGCGCATACGTTGCAGGATCAGCGCGTTGAGCGCCTCCAGGTTGGCAACATCCGCTGCACGCTGCTCGGCTAGGCTTTCGCTGACTTGCAGGCGGCGGGTCAGGCCCTGCACAAACAATGCGGCGGCAAAACACAGCGCGCCAAGCGCGCCGACCTGCACATACTGGGCAGCAGCAGCGGGCCGGCTAAGGCTGAGGTAGAAGGTCAGGTAGATCATGCCCGCTGCTGCAACTGCGGCAATCAGCAAGCCGATACGTCCGCGCAACAGAATATTGGCAATTGCCACGGCGACGATCAGCAGGTTGCCGATACCGCTGGGCGTGCCGCCAGCGGCATAGAACAGACCGGAGAGCAGAATCACATCGACCAGCGCAAGGCTGAATACCTGCGCCAGGCCCTTGGGGCTGCGCACGGTGGCGATAATTAGGACGTTAAGCGCCAGGTACAGCCAGCTGCCGTTGCGAAATAGCGTTGGGTGCATCATGTCCAGCAGTTCGCTGTCCAGATTGCTGGATACCAACAGCGCCAGGGTGATGCCGATAACCAAGCGATAGAGGTGATAGAGCCGCAGGATTCGCCTGCTTTGCTCTCCGCTCAGGGAGAAATCAGCGCTCACCGGATTGTGGGCCTTGTGCTAGGTGCGCCTGGCTGCAGAACCACTGTTCGCCCTTTGCCAGTGCATGATCGCGCGGTACATGGGTGCCGCAATGCTCGCAGCGCACCATGGGGGTCGGAGCTGCGCTGGTGTTGCGGTTTTCGGTGCGTGGGGTTGCTGGCCGAGTAAAGCGTCGCCATAGCCAGAACGCTGCCGCAATAATGGCAATCCAGAACAGTAAGCGGAACAGGCCCATGGCGCTCTCTTTCTATCGGTAAGCGGGCAGTTTAGCTAACCCGTTTGCGTGCGCCCAGCGTTGAAATCGTGCGCGGAGTGTTGTTTTTCTAAGCATTGGGCGAAAGCGGCGCTTGGTATTTGGCTGTCAGCATGCGTGCAGTTGTAGGTTCGGTCATCTGGCCAATAAAAAAGGGAGGCCGTTGGCCTCCCTTTTTCACTGCGTGTTGCGGCTTAGTCGAACAGGCCAAAGGTCAGGTAGCTGAACCAGGAGCGGCTTGGTTGTTCTTCACTGGTGCCTGCCTTGAGTTCGTCCGGAATCTGCTCTTCGGCATCTTCGTACTGACGAATCACGTCTTGGCTGGCGCGGGTTTCGCCCGGTGGCAGTGGGGTGTCGGTTTCGATCAGGCCCAGGGTGGCCTTGGCCATCCACGAGCGGCTGTCGGCTTCTTCTTCGCGCGGGACGAACTGGCCGTCGACCAGGCTTGGGTGGTCCGGGTAGTTGAGTTTGAGGGTTTCCAGGCTGGTGGCTGCCAGGTCATCCAGGGTCAGTCGCTGGTAGGCTTCGGTCATTACTGCAAGACCGTCGCCGACTGCTGGGGTTTCCTGGAAGTTTTCCACCACGTAACGACCACGGTTGGCTGCTGCCACATAGGCGTTGCGAGTTAGGTAGTAATGCGCCACGTGGATCTCATAGGCCGCCAGCAGGTTGCGCAGGTAAATCATGCGCTGTTTGGCGTCGGGTGCGTAGCGGCTGGTCGGGTAGCGGCTGGTGAGCTGGGCGAACTCGTTGTAGGAGTCGCGGGCGGCACCGGGGTCACGCTTGGTCATGTCCAGCGGGACGAAGCGGGCGATCAGGCCGCGGTCCTGGTCGAACGAGGCGAGGCCCTTGAGATAGTAGGCGTAATCGACGTTGGCGTGCTGCGGGTGCAGACGGATAAAACGGTCCGCTGCGGACTTGGCAGCTTCTGGCTCAACGTTCTTGTAGTAGGCGTAGATCAGCTCCAGCTGGGCTTGCTCGGCATAGCGGCCGAACGGATAGCGCGACTCCAGTGCTTTGAGCTTGGCGACGGCGCTGGTGTAGCTACTATTATCCAGATCGGCCTGTGCCTGCTGGTAGAGTTCGGCCTCACTCAGGTTTTCGTCGACCACCGGTTTCGATGAGCAGGCGGCGGTGAGGGCGAGGATTGCGATCAGCAGCAGGTGTTTCACTTGCATGGCGGCTTGCGTCCCTGTGACGGCGGCTGTCTTGAGCAAAGCCGTCCTGTTATGATGAGCGCCCCCGGTACCCCTGGGGCAAAGACGCCGTATTTAACCACAAGCGTGTAGCCGAAACCAAAAGCTATGCCCCCCTCTGTTGCCGAGCATGTCCTCTATTAATAAGCAGATCATTGAACTGAACGCCGAGGTGCCCTATGAAATGGGCGGTCAACGCCTCGATCAAGTTGCCGCACTCCTGTTCGCCGAGCACTCGCGTTCGCGTCTGTCTGCCTGGATCAAAGAGGGTCTGCTGACCGTCGATGGTGAGGTGTTGCGCCCGCGCGACATCGTTCACGGTGGTGCGCTGCTGGCGCTGAACGCCGAGCAGGAAGCCCAGGGCGAATGGATTGCCCAGGATATCGCGCTAAATATCGTCTACGAAGACGAGCAGATTCTGGTCATCGACAAGCCCGCTGGTCTGGTTGTGCATCCTGCGGCCGGTCATGCCGATGGCACCTTGCTGAACGCCTTGCTGCACCACGTGCCGGACATTATCAATGTGCCACGCGCTGGCATCGTCCATCGTCTGGACAAGGACACCACCGGCCTGATGGTGGTGGCCAAGACCATCGAAGCGCAGACTCGTCTGGTCGACCAACTACAGAAACGCTCGGTCAGCCGCATTTACGAATGCATCGTGATCGGTGTGATCACCTCCGGTGGCAAGATCAACGCTCCGATCGGCCGCAGCTCGTCGCAGCGCCAGCGTATGGCGGTCAGCGATGGCGGCAAGCCGGCGGTCAGTCACTACCGGGTGCTGGAGCGCTACCGCTCGCATACCCATGCGCGGGTCAAGCTGGAAACCGGCCGCACCCACCAGATTCGCGTACACATGAGCCATATCGGCTACCCGCTGGTAGGCGATCCGGTTTACGGCGGGCGTTTCCGCATTCCGCCAGCTGCCAACCCGAGCATGGTGCAGACTCTCAAGGAGTTCCCGCGCCAGGCCTTGCATGCGCGTTTCCTTGAGCTGGACCATCCGATTAGCGGTGAGCGGATGAAATGGCAGTCGCCATTGCCGGATGATTTTGTCTGGTTGCTGACGCTGCTGCGTCAGGACCGTGAAGCCTTTATCGGCTAACAAGAGCTGGCTAATACGAGTGGGTAACAGGAAGTTGGGTGACAGGATGCACGACTGGCTAGCGCCGCAATGGCCTGCACCGGCAAGAGTAAAAACCTGCGTTACTACTCGTTCAGGCGGCGTGAGTCTTGCGCCGTTCGACAGTTGCAACCTGGGCGAGCATGTCGGCGACGACCCGCAAGCCGTGCTGAAAAACCGTCAACGCTTGGTCAGCCTGCTCGGCTGCAAGCCCGCCTGGTTGCAGCAGGTGCATGGCGTTGCGGTGGTCGAGGCTGATCCAACCCTGGTGCTTGAAGCCGACGCCAGTTGGACGAGTAAGCCTGGCGTTGCCTGTACGGTGATGACCGCCGATTGCTTGCCAGCGCTGTTCTGTGATCGTGCGGGAACCCGTGTAGCTGCCGCCCATGCCGGCTGGCGTGGCCTGGCAGCCGGGGTGCTGGAGGCCACGTTGGAGCAACTAGCCGTGTCGGCGGATCAGGTGCTGGTTTGGCTAGGGCCGGCGATTGGTCCGCAGGCCTTCGAAGTGGGCGCTGAAGTGCGTGAGGCCTTTGTCGCCCAGCATGCGCAAGCCACGTCAGCATTCCAGTCCAGCGTCAATCCGGGCAAATTTATGGCCGATATCTACCAGCTGGCGCGCATTCGTCTGGCCGCCTGTGGCGTTGAGGCGGTGTACGGCGGTGATTTCTGCACCTTCAACGACCCACGTTTCTTCTCCTATCGCCGTTCGGCGCAAACCGGGCGCTTTGCCAGCCTGATCTGGCTGGGCAACTGATCCTCACGTGCCGCACCAGCGGCACTGTTGCGGCCAATGACCCAGGTCAACGCCGCTCGGCTTGAAACCCGCACAATCGTCCTCATCTACTCTTCATCTCGCAGGCTTTCTGTTTGGGTGCGATTCAGTGCGCCGGCCTGCCACCACCACGAGGGTTGATTGTTTATGCGTATTGATCGTTTAACCAGCAAGTTGCAACTCGCGCTCTCCGATGCGCAGTCCCTGGCCGTTGGTCTGGACCATGCGGCCATTGAGCCGCTGCACCTGATGCAGGCATTGCTCGAGCAGCAGGGCGGCTCGATCAAGCCGCTGCTGATGCAGGTCGGTTTTGATGTCAACAGCCTGCGCCTGGCTCTGGGTAAGGAGCTGGATCAGCTGGGCAAAATCCAGAATCCCTCCGGCGACGTCAATCTGTCGCAGGACCTGGCCCGTCTGCTCAATCAGGCCGATCGCCTGTCGCAGCAGAAGGGCGACCAATTTATCTCCAGCGAGCTGGTGCTGCTCGCCGCGATG
>JBIHZW010000185.1:0-7289 GCA_044240245.1 Pseudomonas sp.
TGGTTCAACGGCCTGAAAATGCCGTCCATCGTGGTGAAGCAGCTCGACGGCAGCGTCGAGGTGGTTCGCGAATTTGGCTTTGACGATTACCTGTCCAGCCTGTCCTGACAGCTGGCGGTTAAAGGAGAGATAAAGAAATTGAAGAAGAATGTTCTGATCATTGGTGCAGGAGGTGTCGCCAAGGTGGTGGCCCACAAGTGCGCGCAGCACAACGACGAACTCGGTCGTATTGCTATCGCGTCGCGCAACATCTCCAAATGCCAGGCCATCATCGACAGCGTAAAGGCCAAAGGCAGCTTGAAGCAGCCGGCCGAAATCCAGGCCTATGCCCTGAATGCGCTGGATATTGAAGCAACCAAGACGCTGATTCGTGAAACCGAATCGCAGATCGTTATCAACGTGGGTTCGGCCTTCCTCAATATGTCGGTGTTGCGCGCCTGCATCGATACCGGCGCCGCCTACCTCGACACCGCCATCCACGAAGAACCGGGCAAGGTCTGCGAAACGCCGCCTTGGTACGGTAACTACGAGTGGAAGCACCTGGCCGAATGCCAGGACAAGGGCGTGACCGCCATCCTCGGCGTCGGTTTCGACCCGGGCGTGGTCAATGCCTATGCCGCATTGGCGCAACAGCAGTACTTCGACAGCATCGAGTCGATCGACATCCTCGACGTCAACGCCGGTTCCCACGGCAAGTACTTCGCCACCAATTTCGACCCGGAAATCAATTTCCGTGAATTCACCGGGCAAGTCTGGAGCTGGCAGAACAGCCAGTGGACCAGCAACACAATGTTTGAAGTCAAACGCACCGACGACCTGCCAGTGGTCGGCGAGCAGAATCTGTACCTGACCGGGCATGACGAAGTGCATTCCCTGTCCAAGCACCTGAACGTACCCAATGTGCGTTTCTGGATGAGCTTCGGTGAGCACTACATCAATGTGTTTACCGTGCTGAAAAACCTCGGCCTGCTTTCCGAGCAGCCGGTAAAAACCGCCGAAGGTTTGGAAGTTGTGCCACTGAAAGTGGTCAAAGCCGTACTGCCGGACCCAGCCTCGCTGGCGCCGGGCTACAGCGGCAAGACCTGCATTGGCGATCTGGTCAAAGGCACCAAGAACGGCAAGCCGGCCGAGCTGTTTATCTACAACGTCGCCGACCACAAGGACGCCTTTGTCGAGACCGACAGCCAGGGCATTTCCTACACCGCAGGCGTACCGCCGGTTGCGGCTGCACTGTTGGTCGCCCGTGGCGATTGGGATGTGGCGCGTATGGCCAACGTTGAACAGCTGCCGGCCGAGCCGTTCCTCAAGCTGCTCGATGTAATGGGCCTGCCGACCCGGATCAAGGACGCCAACGGCGACCGTCCCTGGGATCAGGCTCTCTGATTGGCTGCGCGTCGGCCCTGCTGCGTTAAAAACAGGCTCAGAATGCTCATGTACAAAAGTACACTCCGCTTCTTCGCCTGTTTTTGCCTTGCAGGACTCTAGCTCGCTCAATCAGCCCAGCGCCCGCCATTTGGCGGGCGTTTTGTTTCTGGCGTAGACGCCGTCGGCTTAGGGGGCGAGCCGATGACTCCGCGCTTCCCGCCCGTGGCATTTCACGCGACAATCAACCCTTATCGACACGCGCCCCAACGTCGGGCGCGTGCTACGGCGACTCCGTGAGGAAACCAGCATGAGCAGCAACGATCGCGTCATTATTTTCGATACCACCCTGCGTGACGGCGAGCAGAGCCCCGGCGCGTCGATGACCGGTGAAGAAAAGCTGCGCATCGCCAAGGCCCTGGAGCGTTTGCGCGTCGACGTGATCGAAGCCGGTTTCGCCATCGCCAGCCCTGGCGACTTTGCCGCGGTCAAGGCGATTGCCGACAGCATCAAGGACAGCACCGTATGCAGCCTATCGCGCGCGCTGGACGCCGATATCGACCGCGCCGCCGAAGCGCTCAAGGGCGCCAACTCCGGGCGCATTCACACCTTTATCGCCACCAGCCCGATTCATATGCAGTACAAGCTGCGCATGCAGCCGGATCAGGTGGTCGAGCAGGCGGTGCATGCGGTCAAGCGCGCGCGCAACCTGTGCAGCGATGTCGAGTTCTCCTGCGAGGATGCCGGCCGTTCGGAAATAGACTTCCTCTGCCGCATCATCGAAGCGGCCATCGATGCTGGCGCGCGTACCATCAATATCCCCGACACCGTCGGTTACGCGATTCCGCACCAGTACGCCGAGACCATTCGCCAGCTGCTTAACCGCGTGCCTAACGCCGACAAGGCGGTGTTCTCCGTGCATTGTCACAACGACCTGGGCCTGGCCGTGGCCAACTCCCTGGCGGCGGTGGTCGCCGGTGCGCGCCAAGTCGAATGCACCATCAATGGCCTGGGTGAGCGCGCCGGCAACGCCGCGCTGGAAGAGATCGTTATGGCGATCAAAACCCGTGAGGACCTGCTCGGCGTGCACACGCGCATCGACACCCCGCATATCCTCAGCACCTCCCGTATGGTCTCTGGCATCACTGGTTTCCCGGTGCAGCCGAACAAGGCCATCGTCGGCGCCAACGCCTTTGCCCATGAGTCGGGCATCCACCAGGACGGCGTGCTCAAGCACCGCGAAACCTACGAAATCATGTCCGCGCAGTCGGTCGGCTGGAATGCCAACAAGATGGTGATGGGCAAGCACTCCGGGCGTGCCGCCTTCCGCTCGCGTCTGGATGAACTGGGTATCGCCCTGGCCGGCGAAGCCGAACTGAACGCGGCCTTTGCCCGCTTCAAGGCGCTGGCGGACAAGAAGCACGAAATCTTCGACGAAGACCTGCAGGCCCTGGTCTCCGACACCCTGGCCGAGGAAGCGCCCGAGCACTTCAAGCTGGTGACCCTGGATGTCGCCAGCAAGACCGGCGAAGTGCCGCAAGCCCAAGTGGTGGTCAGCGTCGACGGCGCCGAGCACAACGGTCACGCGCAAGGTTCGGGACCGGTGGATGCGACCTTCAAAGCCATCGAGTCGATTGCCAGCTCCCAGTCCACCCTGCAGCTGTACTCGGTCAACGCCATCACCCAGGGCACCGATTCGCAAGGCGAGGTGACTGTGCGCCTGGAGAAGGGCGGGCGCATCGTCAACGGTAATGGCGCCGATACCGACATTCTGGTGGCTTCGGCCAAGGCCTATATCAATGCGCTGAACCTGATGCAGGCCGGGCAAAAAGCCCATCCACAGGCGGCTGACGTTTGATTGCAGAACTGCGCCGTCGTGCTTACCTGAGCGCCATGCAGGTGGCCAGCTGGCTGCCGCGTGTGGAGCTGCCGTTTGCCGCGCCCTCACGCCCGGAGCTGCTGCAACCGCTCGTTGAGTTCGAGCCAGAGCCGGAGGTAGCCGCTGCCGTGCCACAGGCTGTGGCTGAAGCGGCGCCGGCCTATGAGCCGCCACTTGCCGAAACCTCCGTTGTCGCGCCAGTTATCCGGCCCAAGATCGAAGTGCCACGCCCGGCGCCTCAAGGGCGCATGGCCAAGGTTGAACCCGTTGCAGCCGACGCCGAAGCGCAGGTAAGGCCCCAGCCAACGTCCGTCGCGCCGCCACGCTTTGCCCTGCAATTGCTGCGTGCCGGTGCCTGCGCGGTGCTGGTCGAGCTGCCCACCGGTGAACCGCTACAAGGCCGCGACCCGGCTTATCTGCTGCTTAAAGATCTGCTGCGCGCCGCCGGCCTGCCGGACAGCCCGCAACTGATTGGCGAGCCGGTGCGCTGGCCGCTGCTGGTGCGTGGGCAGATCGACCAGGGTCCGCAAGCGGCGCTGGAATATGTGCAGAGCTTTGTTGGCGCGCGGCTGGAAGAACAGGAACCCTGCAGCTGCCTGTGGTTGGTGGGCTTGCCCGCCATTCGCTTTGCCGGTGAGGCCACTGCCGAAGCCTATAACCGTGAGCTGCAAGTCGAGGGGCTGGGCGCTGCCTGGGTCCTGCCGGGCCTGGAGTTGCTGATGGATGAGCCCGAGCGCAAGCGTGAGCTGTGGCAGGCCATGCGTCGCGTCCGTCAGCGCTGGTTGGCCAACCATTGAATACATCGTTTCCCGGCCTGCGGGTCGAGGTTTCTACTGCTTGCCGAGTCAACCCGAATGAGTGATGCAATCAGCTTCCGCCCGATGACTGCGACGGATATCGACGCGGTGCTGAAAATCGAATACGCCGCCTTCAGTCATCCCTGGACGCGTGGCATCTTTACCGACAGCCTGAACTCCTACAACTGCTGGGTGATGTTCGAGGGCGAGCAGCAGGTCGGCCACGGTGTTATCCAGATCATCATGGACGAGGCGCATCTGCTCAATATCACCGTCAAGGCGGAAAGTCAGGGCCGCGGCCTGGGCCTGAAACTGCTCGAGCACCTGATGCAGCAGGCCCAGCAGCAGGGCGCCAATGATTGCTTTTTGGAAGTGCGCGCGAGCAATCAGGTGGCCTACCGCCTGTACGAGCGCTACGGCTTTAACGAAGTCGGCCGGCGGCGCGACTATTACCCGGCCGTCGGCGGCCGTGAAGACGCTCTGGTGATGGTCTGCCCGCTGTTCGATTAGGCCCTTGCCCGGCAGCGTGCTGACACGATTGGCTACCGCGCGCGGCGCTATTCGCCGCTGACCTGACGCAGGGCTTGTCGCATACTGGCGCGCGCTGCCTCAGCTGCAGCGGTATTCGGCCCATTGCCCTAAGGATTTGTCATGCGCCTGTCTGCTTCGTTGCTCGCGGTGTTTTGCCTATTCACCGCCGCTCAGGCCCTCAGTGCCGAACGCAGCTTTACCATCCTGCACACCAACGACTGGCAATCACGCCTGCTCGGCTTTGGCCCGAACAACGAATATTCCCCCGCCAGCACCGGCGATGACGACACGGTCGGCGGTGTCGCGCGTCTGGCTACCTTGCTTGAACAACGCCGCGCCGCTGCTGGCGAACAACCGGTGCTGCTGCTCGATGGTGGCGACTTCAGCATGGGCACACTATTCCATACCGTGACCCGCGAAACCGGCGGCGAGCTGCGCCTGATGACCGAGTTGGGCTACGACGCTGCGACCCTGGGCAACCACGAATTCGATTTTCGTCCGGCCGGCTTGGCCGCCATGATCAGCTCGGCGCACAAGGTTAAAGGCGCTGCGCTGATGCCGCTGCTGTCAAGCAACCTTGGCTTCGACCCGGCGCGCAAGGAAGACGACAGCCTACAGGCCCACTACGAGGCCGGGCGCATTGCGCCGTACAAGCTGATCGACAAGGGCGGCATTCGTTTTGGCCTGTTCGGCCTGCTCGGCAACAACGCCGTGGCAGTCAGCCCGATGATCAAGCCGGCAGTGTTTGCTGATCCGGTCGCGACCGCCCAGGCCATGGTTGCCAAGTTGCGCGAGGAGGGCGCCGAGGTGGTGATTCTGCTTTCGCACATGGGCGTGGTGCAGCAGGAGGATGGCAGCTGGCGCGGTGAGGAGGTCGAACTGGTCGAGCAGGTGCCGGGCATTGATATCGTCGTCGGCGGCCACTCGCACACCGCGCTGGCGCAACCGTTGCTGGTGGGTGGTCGCACGCCGGTGATGCAGGCCGGTTCGGAAATCCAGCACCTGGGCGAGCTGCGCATGCGTCTGCCGGCAGACGGCAAGCCGCAGGTTGTCGATTACCAGCTGCACCCGATCAATGATCAGATTGCCGGCAGCGCCGCGATCACCGCTCAGGTCGAGGACTTCAAGCAGGTGGTCAGCGCGCAGATGCTCGCGCCCAAGGGTTACACCTTCGATCAGCCGCTGGCCAAGGTCGACAAGACCCTGACCCGCGCCCATGACGATCCGATTCTCGGCAATCTGGTCACCGATGCCCTGCGCCAGGCCACGGGCAGCGATGTGTCATTCACCGGCAACGGCACCATTCGCGACAACATGATCATGGGCCGGCATGGCGTGCAGGCAGTATCCGACCTGTTTCGCATCGCTCCGCTAGGTGTTGGCGAACTGGATGATGCGCCGGGTTATCCGCTGATCAAGGTGTACGTCAGCGGGCAAGAGCTGAAGAACCTGCTCGAAGTACTGCTGCTGGCTTACCAAGTGCGCGAGAGCAAAAGCTATTACCCACGCGTGTCGGGCCTGCGCTTTAGCTACAACCCCTGGCGCGTGCCGTTCGACCGGGTCAGCCGAATTGAACTGGGCGACCCGATCAACGGCTATACGCCGCTCGACTTAGCCGATCAGCGCCTCTACAGCATCGGCGCAACCAGTTATGTCGGCAGCTTTACCTGGCTGGTCAGTGATCTGACCAAGGGCCTGCTCAGCGTACAGCCCAAAGATGCCGAAGGCCGGCCGCTGGCGGTAATCAAGGACGCGATCATCGATGCCGATCCACAGCAGCCCGGTGTGCAGGAATATAAAGAGTGGCAGGGCCTGCTCGACCATATCCGCAGCCTGCCGGATCTGAACGGTGATGGCCTGGCCGATATTCCGACCCAGGGCGCGGCTGCTGAGCAGCGCATGCTGCGTGTGCCCAGCCTGCAGCCGGCCGAGCTGTACCGCTATGCCGGGCCGCTGCAGTGGGGCGTGAGTCTGGTGCTGTTGGCGGGCGTGCTGCTGATTCTCTGGTTGTTGCGTCGCCGCCGCGCCTGAGCAAGCCCGCTGCCGCCCGTTTGCTGTGACGGTGGCTAACCCGCGCTTGTCAAAAGCCTGTGGCGCTCCTATGGTGCGCATCGACGAATCCGGGAGTGAAGCATGAGCGATCTACAGCACCTCTTCGACAACAACGCGCGTTGGGCCGAAGCAATCAAAGAGGAAGATCCCGAGTTCTTCGCCAAACTGGCCAAGCAGCAGGTGCCCGAATACCTGTGGATTGGTTGCTCCGATGCGCGAGTACCGGCCAACGAAATTGTCGGCCTGCTGCCGGGCGATCTGTTTGTGCACCGCAATGTCGCCAACGTGGTGCTGCACACCGATCTTAACTGCCTGTCGGTGATCCAGTACGCGGTCGATGTACTCAAGGTCAAACATATCCTGGTCACCGGCCACTACGGCTGTGGCGGCGTGCGCGCCTCCATGCAGGATGGTCAGCTCGGTTTGATTGATGGCTGGCTGCGCAGCATTCGTGACTTGTATTACGAGCACCGCGAGCATCTGGCGCAATTGCCCAGCGAGGAAGAACAGGTCGACCGCCTCTGCGAGCTCAACGTGATCCAACAGGTGGCCAACGTCAGCCACACCACTATCGTGCAAAACGCTTGGCATCGCGGCCAGCCGCTGGCGGTGCATGGCTGCATCTACGGCATCAAGGATGGCCGCTGGAAGAACCTCAACGTCACCGT
>JBIHZW010000186.1:0-7263 GCA_044240245.1 Pseudomonas sp.
CGCTCGACCTTTATGGTGGAGATGAGCGAGACCGCCAATATCCTGCATAACGCCAGCGAGCGCAGCCTAGTGTTGATGGATGAAGTCGGCCGGGGCACCAGCACCTTCGACGGTCTGTCGCTGGCTTGGGCGGCTGCCGAACAGTTGGCCAAGCTGCGCGCCTACACCCTGTTCGCCACTCACTACTTCGAGCTGACCGTGCTGCCGGAAAGCCAGCCAATCGTGGCCAACGTGCATTTGAATGCCACCGAGCATAATGAGCGCATCGTGTTCCTGCACCACGTGCTGCCTGGCCCTGCCAGCCAAAGCTATGGCCTGGCCGTGGCGCAACTGGCAGGTGTGCCGAATGAGGTTATCCTGCGCGCCCGCGAGCACCTGGCGCGCCTGGAAACCACCAGCCTGCCCCACGAACTACCGCCTACACAACCTGGACAGACGGCCGCACCGATGCAAAGCGACATGTTCGCCAGCCTGCCGCACCCGCTGCAGGAGGAATTACGCAAGATCAACCCGGATGATCTGACTCCGCGTAAAGCGCTGGAACTGTTATATACATGGAAGACACGCTTCTAACGTTATTGCGTGCGAACTGTTAGAATCGCGCGCATTTTTATGACTGCCCGACTTAAAGCCTGAGCCGTGGCCATTACCCCTAGCCTGCTGAAACCCGCATAGAACGGGGCAGGCTGGCGCCCGAGGAGAGAATCAGAAATGACCTTCGTCGTTACCGACAACTGCGTCAAATGCAAATACACCGACTGCGTAGAAGTCTGCCCGGTGGACTGCTTCTACGAAGGCCCGAACTTCCTGGTGATCCACCCGGACGAGTGCATCGATTGCGCACTCTGCGAGCCTGAATGCCCTGCACAAGCCATCTTCTCTGAAGATGAGGTGCCGGAAGATCAGCAGGAATACATCGAACTGAACGCTGATCTGGCTGAAGTCTGGCCAAACATCACCGAGAAGAAAGAGTCCCTGCCGGACGCTGAAGAGTGGGATGGCGTGAAGGACAAGCTGCAGTATCTGGAGCGCTAGTACTTAGCTCCGCTGGCGACACAAAAAACCCGCCTTGCGCGGGTTTTTACTTTTCTGCAGACCCAGAATCGCCTGGAGCAAGGCCGAAAAGTGATCTGCAAACGATGGACACACAAAACGCGGACAAAAAAAGGGGCGGCTCGCGCCGCCCACTCTTTTGTCCCTAGTCCCTGTATTTCCCAGCTCATCATCCTGATGAATCGCGTCTTGCGATGTCCTGATTGTCTTCCTGACAACCTGTGCTTGTCCCTGAGCACAGGTGTAATACTAGCGATTTCCGCCTTCCTAACAAGCGCTTAAAACTCCATCCAAATGGTCTTTAGCCTTCGCCAATAAAATTAAATATTGTTTAAAAACAATAACTTAAAATAAATCAGAGCACTTCGCCGGCCGCCTTGCGCACCAATGGCTTACACACCCTGTAAGCAATGGCTTACACAAGCACTCACAAAACTCCCTAGGAATATCTTCTGGCGACATCCATGACACTCACTAGTTAGAGTGGCGGCCAGGGAACACAGGCACAAAAAACCCGGCCAAGGCCGGGTTGAGTATTAACGCATCAAGCTCACTGGAACAGTGAGTCGCTCGACAGACCGTTCTTCTCCAGAATTTCCCGCAGACGCTTGAGTGCTTCGACCTGAATCTGCCGAACACGCTCACGGGTCAGGCCGATTTCCTGGCCAACCTCTTCCAGGGTGCAGCTTTCATGGCCGCGTAGGCCGAAGCGGCGAATCACCACCTCACGCTGCTTGTCAGTCAGTTCAGACAGCCACTGATCGATGCTCTGTGACAGGTCATCATCTTGCAGCAACTCGCAGGGATCAGTCGGACGATCATCGGTCAGGGTATCGAGCAGGGTTTTGTCCGAATCCTGGCCCAGTGAAACATCCACCGAGGAAACACGCTCATTCAGGCCGAGCATGCGTTTAACTTCACCCACCGGCTTTTCCAGCAGGTTGGCAATTTCTTCTGCCGAAGGCTCGTGGTCGAGCTTCTGGGTCAATTCGCGAGCAGCACGTAGGTAAACGTTGAGCTCTTTGACCACATGAATAGGTAAACGAATGGTACGGGTCTGATTCATGATCGCCCGTTCGATGGTCTGGCGGATCCACCAGGTGGCATAAGTCGAGAAGCGGAAACCACGCTCGGGGTCGAACTTCTCCACCGCGCGGATCAGGCCGAGGTTGCCCTCTTCAATCAGATCCAGCAGGGACAAGCCCCGATTGACGTAACGGCGAGCGATTTTCACGACCAGGCGCAGGTTGCTTTCGATCATGCGCTTGCGGCCAGCAGGGTCGCCCTTCTGCGCCAGGCGTGCGAAGAACACTTCTTCTTCAGGGGTCAGGAGAGGGGAAAAGCCGATTTCGTTGAGGTACAGCTGAGTGGCGTCGAGCGCGCGGGTGTAATCGATGTATTTATGCTGCTTGCTGCTAGCGGTGGAAGCTTTTGCTTTGCTGCGGGAAAGTGGCGGTTGCGCTTCTTCGTCTGAATCATCGTCAAGGACAATAGCCGGCTCCATCAGGAGCACTTCATCATCGACGTCAAACTCCGGCGCTTCTTTTTTATTGAGAGCCATTTTTGTTATTCCTTGCTGAGTTCGACAGCAAGCCCTAGCGCGACCAAATCCCTGGTTACACCAAAGCCTGTCCCTCCCACGTGGTGGAGACAGGCTAGCGCTAGATCAACGTCGCGGCAGGTATTGCAGCGGATCGACAGGTTTACCTTGGCGGCGTACTTCAAAGTGAAGTTTCACCCGGTCGGTTCCTGTGGAACCCATTTCGGCAATTTTCTGCCCGGCTTTGACCTGTTGCCCCTCCTGCACCAACAACCTGCGGTTATGTCCGTAGGCGCTTACGTAGGTATCGCTATGTTTGATGATCACTAATTCGCCGTAGCCCCGTAAACCACTCCCGGCGTAGACCACTGAACCATCAGACGCAGCTAAAACAGGCTGGCCCAATTCTCCGGCGATATCAATGCCTTTATTCAAACTGCCGTTTGAGGAAAAACGCCCGATAACCGCACCATTGGAAGGCCATAGCCAGCCCGACGCAGAGCGCTGCGTGGGCGGTAACGCCATGACACCTGGAGTAGTTCTCACTGGAGCTGGCGGCTGGGCTTGCACGGGCTTGGTCTGAATGGGTGTGCTAGGCCGACCGGACGGCGTGACCACGACTGGCGCAGTCGCCACCACCGGCGGACGACTGGCAGGCTGCCCATCAAAGCGAATGATCTGGCCTACCCGGATCAGGTAAGGCGGCGCAATGCCATTGCGTGCAGCCAGCGCCTTCCAATCCCAGCCGAAGCGAAAGGCAATCGAGTACAGCGTATCGCCACGTTGCACCTGATACTGGCCACTGCTGACCGGCTGACGCTGCGGTGCCTGGCTGGCGCCGCCATGGGTACGGTCAACCACCTTGACGCCACCCGGCGGCGGACTCGCACAGGCGCTGAGCAGCGCACCGAGGACAAGGCCACTCAACAGGGTACGAGCACTGCTGGCGCGAATCGGCAATTGAATGGCTGTGAAACTCACCTGCATCTCCCTCGGGTAAAACTGCTTACATCTTGCTGGCGTGCATTGTGCCGCAATTATGGGTTATCACCAGCGCTTTGCGGATTGCGCCCAGCCAGCCACTCCAGGCCCAGCACCAGTAGGATGCCAACAACCGCCAGGGCAATCGCCAGAAGCAACTGCGGGTCCTGGCCGCTGATTTCAGCGAACTGCGCAGGCCAGAGGTTCGCCTGCAGCAACGGCACCTGCTCGCCATGGCTATCGGTACGCCAGGTCAGGGTTTCCTTCCAGGGCCAGATCTTGTTCAGCGAGCCGATCATCAGCCCAGTGAGAAACGCCAGCGTCAGGTCACGCCAGCGCGCCAGCAGCCAACGCAGAATCCCGGCAAAGCTGACAATCCCCACCAGGCAACCGCTGGCAAAAATCAGTAGCACGGTAATATCCAGACCCTTTAACGCAGTCAGCACGAAGCTGTACAAACCCAGCAACACCAGAATAAAGCTGCCGGAGATGCCCGGCAGAATCATCGCGCAAATGGCGATAGCACCCGCGAAGAACAGGCTCAGCGGGTCATGCCCCAACTGCAGCGGCGAAGCCACGGTAATCCAGTAGGCGAATGCCGCCCCCAATACCAGGCTGACAACCCGCGTCCAGTTCCAACGCTGGACTTCGCGCACCACTAAGTGCGTGGATACCAGAATCAAACCGAAGAAGAACGACCAGACAGGGATCGGCTGCTCATCCAGCAGGTAGGTGATCAGCCGCGCGAGGCTCAGCACGCTGGTCATGATGCCCAGCAGCAGCACCAGCAAAAACGTCGCATTGGCGGCCTTCCAGGCCTCGACGATACGCCCGCGCAGAAACAGCCCAAGGGCCACCGGCACGCTGGCAATCGAGCGCAGCAGCTCGTCATAGATCCCGGTAATAAAAGCCACGGTGCCGCCGGATACGCCGGGCACTACGTCGGCAGCACCCATGGCAATGCCTTTGGCGTAGAGCAGGAAATACTTCTTCATGAGTTCATCCGTAAACAATCGAGTCAGGCCAGGGGCCCGTTGAGCAAGGGTACAAAGCGCACAGCATCCAGCACATGCCGGGAGAAGCCGTCTTCTTCACGGACGATCAGCAGCAATTCCTGCACATCGCCTGCACCGACCGGAATCACCAGGCGACCACCTGGAGCCAGCTGGTCGAGCAACGCCTGCGGCACGTTGGCCGCTGCTGCGGTGACGATGATGCCGTTGTACGGACCCAGGGCGTTCCAACCTTCCCAGCCGTCACCCCAGCGAAACACCACATTGCGCAGGTTGAGCTGGGTCAGACGCTCCTTGGCTTTTTCCTGCAGGCTCTGGATGCGCTCGACGCTAAACACCCGCTCCACCAGCTGCGCCAGAATCGCGGTCTGATAACCCGAGCCGGTGCCAATTTCCAGCACCTTGTCCATAGGCCCGGCCGCCAGCAGCAACTCGCTCATGCGCGCGACCATATAGGGCTGCGAGATGGTCTGGTTGTTGCCAATCGGCAGCGCCGTGTCTTCATAAGCGCGATGGGCCAGGGCCTCATCGACAAACAGATGACGCGGCGTGCGACGGATGGCTTCCAGCACATGGGCGTTGGATAGGCCTTCCTCGTAAAGACGCTGAATCAGTCGCTCGCGGGTGCGCTGCGAGGTCATGCCGATGCCGCGGTGGTGCAGTTCGTCCTGTTCACGGCGGATCACAGCAAACCCTCCAGCCAGGGTTGCAGGCTGTTGAAACCGTCCATAAAGGTGCGATCCAGCTGCAGCGGGGTGACCGAGACATAACCCTGCATCACTGCATGGAAATCTGTGCCGGGGCCGCCATCTTCCGCATCACCGGCCACCGAGATCCAGTAACCCTCTTTACCACGCGGATTAACCACCTTCACCGGCGCCGCAGCGCGGGCGCGATGACCCAGGCGGGTCAGCTGAATCCCGCGGATATGCTCCAGCGGTAGGTTGGGGATATTCACATTGAGTACGGTGCGTGGCGGCAGATCGAGCTGCTCATGCGCCTCGACCAGCTTGCGCGCGAAATAGGCCGCGGTCGGCAGGTTGTCCGGCATGCGCGAAAGCAGGGAGAAAGCAAACGCCGGGCGAGCCAGAAAGCGCCCTTCCAGTGCAGCTGCGACGGTGCCGGAATACAGCACGTCATCACCCAGGTTTGCGCCCAGGTTGATGCCCGACACCACCAGGTCCGCCACCTGCGGCAGCAGGCCATTGAGACCCAAGTGTACGCAATCGGTCGGTGTACCGTTCAGGCTGATATAGCCATTGGGCAAGGTGGTCGGGTGCAGCGGCCGGTCGAGGGTCAGCGAGCTGCTCGCGCCGCTCTTGTCCTGATCAGGGGCAATCACCGTGCACTCGGCATAGTCGGCCAGCGCCGCATGCAGCGCAGCAAGGCCTGGCGCAGCAACGCCGTCATCGTTGGAAATCAGAATACGCATGGGTTGTCCGTCTGCCCTGCAGGCAACAGATCGACGAGCTCACGCACCAAGACGGTGGCGAAGCATCCAGCCGGCAGGACGAATTCCAGTTGCAGAATGTCAGGCTCGGGATAATGCCACGACAGGCCGCCAATGGGGAGGCGCAGGATACGCCGTTCGTGCGTCATGTCCGCTTCTGCCAACCAGTCGACCAAGACGCTTTCGCGTGCGGCCAGATCCTGCTCCAGCGCTTGCGCCACGCCGCCGGCGCTAGAGACACCTGCGCCCCACAACGGGCCCGTCGGATGCAGATCGAGAATCGCCAGGCGCGGATCGTTGCACTCCGCCTCGCCGGCAACAAAGAAGCTGCGGCTGTCGGTAAAGGCCAGCAGGTCACCGAGCAGCGCCTGATTCCAGGTGCCGGCGACGACCCGCTCAGCCAGCACCTGATTGAACAGATAGCTGCGCGCCGCCGAGAGCACCCGCGAACGCACATTGCGTTTCTCCGGCAGGCTCTTGTTCGCCGCAAAATGCCGGGCATGGGCGACATTGCCGCCTTCATAGCCGAAGCGCTGCAAGCCGTAATAGTTGGGAATGCCCTGCGCGGCGATTTGCGTCAGGCGCTGATCCAGCTTCGCGCGATCCGCAACCAGCTGAGTCAGGCGCAGGGCAAAGCCGTTGGCCGCATGGGCGCCGCGCTGCAGCTTACGGCTATGCCGTACCTGCTTGAGGATGCTCAGACTGGCATCTTCGGCAGCGCTTAGATCAGGGTCGACTTTGCCCGGCAGGTGCAGGCTGAACCACTGCCGGGTCAGGGCCTGGCGATCCTTGAGGCCGGCATAGCTGATCAAACGCAGCGGCACGCCGGCGGCGCGGGCGATGCGCTTGGCTGCCTCCTCGGTATTCAGCTCGCGCTTTTCCACCCACAGCCAGAGGTGTTCACCCTCGCCGGCCAGGGGAATATCCAGCACTTCATCGACCTGAAAATCTTCCGCCACAGCCTTGAGCACAGCCGTACCACAGGGTTCGCCATAGGCGCGCGGGCCTAGCAGTTCCAGTTCGTTCATCGGGCAACCAACAGCGCAACGGCATGCACAGCAATACCTTCTTCGCGGCCGGTAAAACCGAGTTTCTCGGTGGTGGTGGCCTTGACGTTGACCTGATCCAGGCTCACCTGCAGGTCTTCGGCAATCCGCGCGCGCATAGTCTCGATATACGGGGCCATCTTCGGTGCTTGGGCGACGATGGTGGCGTCGACATTACCC
>JBIHZW010000187.1:0-7262 GCA_044240245.1 Pseudomonas sp.
AGGTGGTCGAACGGCGTTTCGTAGATATCCACACTGCCTTTCTTGCCAAACGGCGCCGATGACAGTGGGCCCTTGAAGAACTCGGCAATGCCCATGGGAATGTCCTCGCCGGTCAGGCCGGTGAGGTAATGGGTCGAGTTGGCCTGAGCATCCAGGTCGATCAGCAGCGTGCGATAGCCCTGGGAAGCGCTGACCGCGGCCAGGTTGCAGGCAATACTGGACTTACCCACACCGCCCTTCTGATTGAAGATCACGCGCCGCATGAAATACCCCCTGAATCCCGCATAAACCCCGAAATGGTCCCGGATTCTATGCAAACTACGTGACAAGGGCGAGATTTTCGGCAAAACCGCGCCGCCTCCGGTCAGAACAACAGGCCACAGATTTGCGCACGGCCCGTACGGTCTGGATAATGCCAGCACTTCGCCACACCTGCTGCCAAGCCCTTCGCTGGTTGCGGCTGGCTGTAGCCGACACGGACGCGCACCGCGTGACACATTTCAGGATCGAACAATGGCGTGCCTGGGCTCCTGGCCTGGACAGCACGGCTGACTGGTGCGCCTGGCATCAGGCACCCTCGCGCCTGGTGGATGCTGGCCAGCAACCGGATGTCAGCGCCCTGCCGGCCATGCAGCGTCGGCGCCTGAGCCGTCTGGCGCGCATGGCCTTCCACGTCGCCTGGCCGCTGGCCGAAGCGCACCCGCAATTGCCCATGGTGTTCGCCAGCCGGCATGGCGAAACCCCGCGCACCCTGACCATCCTTAGCGATCTGGCGCACAACGAGCCACTGTCGCCGACCCAGTTCAGCCTCTCGGTGCATAACGCGATCATCGGCCTGTGGTCGATCCAGCGTGGCGATCACAGCGAAATGACCGCCCTGGCCGGCGCCGGTGATGGCCTGGAAAACGCCGTACTGGAAGCCTGCGGCATGCTCCACGACGGCGCACCTGCGGTGCTGTTGGTGATTGCCGAGGAAACCCCACCCGAGCTTTACGCGCCTTTTATCGATGACGTGCCGTTTCCCTATGCCGTTGGCCTGCTGCTGACGCCGGGTGATGACTGGCAGCTGCAACTAAGCCGGGGCGAAGGCGCCGGTAGCGAATGGCCCCACGCTCTCAACCTGGTCCGCGCCCTGTGCAGCGACCAGCCGACCCTGCAGCACCACTGGAAGAGCCGACAATGGACCTGGTCACGCAACAAGGCCTGAGCCGTTACAGCGCGCCCTATGTCTGGCGACTGATTGCCACGGCCCTGAGTTTCAGCCTATTCGGCATCGGCGGCGTACTGCTGCGCGTGCTGATCTTCCCGCTGCTCGCCCTGCTACCGGGTGATGCCCTGAGCCGGCGCACCCGCGCCCGCGCAGTGGTGAGCAAGACCTTCTACCTGTTCGTACGTTTTATGTACCGCAGCGGCGTGCTGACCTACGAGGTCGAAGGCATCGAGCGCCTCGGCCAGCCAGGGCAGATGGTCATCGCCAATCACCCCTCCTTGATCGACGTGGTGGTGCTGATCGCCTTTATTCGCGATGCCAACTGCGTGGTCAAACAGAGCCTGTGGGATAACCCGAGCATGCGCGGGCCACTGCGCGCGGCCCACTACATCAGCAACAGCGGCAGCATGGACATGCTCGACGAAGCGGCCGGCGCCCTGCAAAGCGGCCAGACCCTGGTGATCTTCCCCGAAGGCACGCGCACCACGCCGGGGCAGGCACCGGAATTTCACCGCGGCGCGGCAGCCATCGCGATTCGCGGCGCGCGCATCGTCACCCCCGTGGCAATCAGCGTCAGCCCCACCACCCTGACCAAGGCCGAGCCGTGGTACAGCATTCCGTCGCGCCGTTTTCACATTCGCCTGCGTGTAGGCGAGGATATTGACCCAAACCAGTTCAATGCCATGGGGCCGCCGCCGATAGCCTCACGCAAACTCAACGATTTTCTGCACCAACACTTTATGAAGGAGCTCGCCAAAGATGAGCGATTTACAGCTGGAAATTAAGAACCTGATCATCGACGCCCTCGGCCTCGAAGACATGGCTGCCGAAGACATCGCCGCCGACCTGACCCTGTTCGGTGAAGGCCTGGGCCTGGATTCAGTAGACGCCCTGGAACTCGGCCTGGCCATCCAGAAACGTTTCGGCATCAAGATCGACGCCGAAGCCAAAGACACCCGCAAGCACTTTGCCAACGTAGCCAGCCTGGCGGCATTCGTGTCATCGCAACAGACCGCCTGAGGAAGCCGCCGATGCAAACCCGTGAAGAGATTTTCGACACCCTGCGCGACGCGCTGGTCGAACTGTTCGAGTTGGACGCCGAACGTATTACGCCGGAAGCCAACCTCTATCAGGACCTTGAGATCGATAGCATTGACGCCGTGGACCTGATCGACCATATCAAACGCCAGACCGGCAAAAAGCTCGCAGCCGAGGAATTCAAGGCTGTGCGCACCGTCGGTGACGTGGTCGAGGCGGTGCTGCAGCTGGTCAACGCCCCAGCCAGCGAATAATGAGTCGCCTATTTGGCCTGCTCCTGCTGCTGGCCGGGCTGCTCTATCCCTTTGCCGTGTATTACGGCATGGAGCATCTCTCGCCACGCCTGTTCGCCGCCGTGCTTGGCGGTTTGTGGCTGGTGCGTGCGCTAAGCCAATGGGGCAAGCCGGGCAACCGCTGGATGACCGCGGTGGCCCTAAGCTTCTGCCTGCTGCTCGGCCTGGCCGGTGAGCCTGAGCTGCTGCGCTGGTATCCGGTGCTGCTTAACGGCCTGCTGCTGGCGCTGTTCGGCCTGAGCCTGAAGTTCGGCCCACCGCTGATCGAGCGCCTGGCGCGCCTGACCGAGCCGCAGTTACCGGAAGTGGCAGTGCGCTACACACGCTTGGTCACCGCCGTCTGGGCCTGGTTCTTCCTGGCCAACGGCCTGGTGGTGGTGGCACTGAATTTCTGGGCGCCGCTGAGCTGGTGGACGCTGTATACCGGGTTGATCGCCTACGGCCTGATGGGCCTGCTGTTTGCCGGCGAGTGGCTGGTGCGCCAGCGTGTAAGGAGACATGAATGAACTGGCTGCCCCTCGAGCACCTGCTGCTCGAAGCCCACCCAGGTCGCGCAGTAACCGCGGACCTGGATCACCCCCAGCTGCGCCAGCACGCCCTGCAATTGGCGGCTGAGCTGCAAGGCCGTGGCGTAAAACGCCTGGCGCTGTACCTCGACGACGCCGGTGAACTGGCCATCGCCCTACTAGCCGCCTGGCGCGCCGGGATTGCCGTGCTGCTGCCGGCCGATGCGCAGCCACAAACTCGTCAGCGTATGAGCACGCAGTGCGACCTGTGGCTGGATAGCATTGACGGCCTGATTAACGCCGAAAGCGCGGCATTGCCTCCAGCCCCACTCGATCTCGACCAGTGCCAGCTGACCCTGTGCACCTCTGGCTCCAGCGGCGAAGCCAAGCTGATCGACAAATCCCTGCGCCAGCTGGCCAATGAAGTAACCGCCCTGGAGCAGCTATGGGGCGAGCAACTGGGCAGCGCGACCATCCTCGGCAGCGTCGCCACCCAGCATATCTACGGCCTGCTGTTTCGCGTGCTCTGGCCACTGTGCGCCGGCCGCGCCTTTCTGCGCCGCGCCCAGCCGTTCCCCGAAGACTTGCAACGCGAAAGCCTGGCAGTTACCAGGGGTACTGGAAGCGTAGCGAGCGAAGAGGATGCAAGGCGAGAAGAGGCGAGGCCGCGGAGTTTACAGGCGGTAAATGAGCAGGCCGAGCCGCTTCTCAACGCAGCAGCATCGAGCGCAGTAGCTTCCAGTACCCCTGGCTTCGCCTGGGTCGCCAGCCCGGCTTTGCTCAAGCGCATGGGCGACAACCTTAACTGGCCGGCGCTGCGTGCGGTGCGTCAGGTGTTCTCCTCCGGCGGCGCACTGCCAGCCGAAACCGCTGCAGAGCTGCAGAACCTGCTTGGCCAATGGCCCACGGAAATCTACGGCAGCTCGGAAACCGGCGGTATCGCCTGGCGTCAAGGTGGCGAGCTGTGGACGCCCTTCGCCGGCGTCGAACTGGGGCAGAACACAGAAGGTGCCCTGCACCTGACCTCGCCCTATCTGCCGCCTGGTCACCGCGAGCAGACCGCCGATGCGGTGGAGCTGCAGGCCGATGGCCGCTTCGCCCTGCGCGGCCGCCTGGACCGGATTATCAAGCTGGAAGAAAAACGTATTTCTCTACCCATGCTCGAACAGGCACTGAGCAGCCATGAATGGCTCAGCGATGCGCGCCTCGGCGTGGTGCAGGAAGGCCGCGCCTACCTCGGCGCACTGGTCGCCCTAAGCCCAGCCGGTTTACACGCACTGCGCAACCAGGGACGCAAGACCGTCACCGAAACCCTGCGCCGCCATCTGGCCAGTCATTGCGAAGCCATCGCCCTGCCCCGCCGTTGGCGATTACTCGCCCAGTTGCCCTACAACAACCAGGGCAAACTGGCGCAAGCCACAGTGGAAGCAGTATTGGCCGAGCCGCGACCAACCCAAGTGGAACCGCTGTCGGCCGTGGAGCAGGACGGCGAATGGCAGCTGGAGCTGGTGGTGCCGCTGGATCTCGCGCACTTCACCGGCCACTTCCCGCAGACCCCGGTGCTGCCGGGTGTGGTCCAAGTCGACTGGGCGCAGCAACTGGCGCGCAGCCTGATCAAGGACCTGCCGCCACGCTTCAGCGGCATGGAAGTGCTGAAATTCCAGCAACTGGTGCGCCCCGGCGATCAGCTGCAGCTAACCCTGCGTTTCGACGCCGCGCGCGGCAAGCTGTACTTCGCCTTCCGCAACGGCGAAGCCCCCTGCTCATCCGGGCGGATTCTGCTGGGAGCCGCCAGTGCATAAGCCCTGCGCGGTGATCCCGGTCTATAACCACGAGCACGCGCTGCCCCTGGTGGTCGCCGCGCTGCACGCGGCTGGTCTGCCCTGCGTGCTGGTGGACGATGCCTCCAGCCCGGCCTGCGCGGCGGTGATGGATCAGCTGGTCACACAGCCCGATACCCATCTGCTGCGCCTGACGGTGAATCAGGGCAAGGGCGGTGCGGTAATGGCCGGTCTGCGTGAAGCGGCGCGACTGGGCTTTAGCCATGCGCTGCAGGTAGACGCCGACGGTCAGCACGATCTCAGCGACCTACCGCATTTTATCAACGCCTCCCAGGCCGAACCCCAGGCGCTGATCTGCGGTTACCCGCAGTACGACGACAGCGTGCCGAAAGGCCGCCTCTACGCGCGCTACCTGACCCACGTGTGGGTGTGGATCAACACCCTGTCGCTGAGCATCCGCGACTCCATGTGCGGCTTTCGCGTGTATCCTCTGCCCGCCACCCTGGCGTTGATCGACACGGTAAACATCGGCAAGCGCATGGATTTCGACACCGAGATTCTAGTGCGCCTGGCATGGCGCAATCAGCCGATGCACTGGCTGCCGACCAAGGTGCACTACCCGCTGGACGGCCTCTCGCACTTTCGTCTGTGGCACGACAATGCGCTGATCTCGAAGATGCACGCCAAGCTGTTCTTCGGCATGTTGCTGCGCGCCCCGCAAATCCTCTGGCACAGGTGGCGCGCATGAGTGGCCAGCAGCACTGGGCCGGGCAGCGCGAGCGCGGCAGTTTTATCCTGATGAAATTTACCGCGCTGCTGGCACGCCTGCTCGGCCGTCGGCTGATCAGTCCGCTGCTGTACCTGATCGTGCTGTATTTCTACCTGTTCGGCGCCAAGGCGCGGCGCAGCATCCGCCAGTACCAGCGCAACCTGGCCAACTGGAGCGACCGCACCGAGTTGCAACCGACCCGGCACAGCGTGTTCCGCCACTTTATGAGCTTCGCCGACACCCTGCTGGACAAGCTCGATGTGTGGAACGGCAAGCTCGGCCTGGAACAGGTGACCCTGATCGACCCGGGCAACGCCTGCGCGCAGCTGCACCAGCAGGGCCGTGGGCAGATGCTGGTGGCCGCGCACCTGGGTAATCTGGAAGTCTGCCGCGCCCTGGCCGAACTCGGCGAGCAGGTGACAATGAACGTGCTGGTGCACACCAAACATGCCGAACAGTTCAACCGCCTGCTCGGCGAGGCCGGCGCCACCCACCTGCGGCTGATCCAGGTCAGTGAGCTGGACGCCGCGATCATGCTGCAATTGTCCGAGCGCCTGGAGCGCGGTGAATGGCTGGCGATTGCCGGCGACCGCGTGCCGCTCAAGGGCAGCCGCAAGGTCAGCGTGGACTTTCTCGGCAAGCCCGCCGCCTTCCCGCAAGGCCCGTGGTTGCTGGCCGGGCTGCTGCAATGCCCGGTCAACCTGATTCACTGCCTGAAAATCGACAAACGCTATCAGGTGATCATCGAACCCTTCGCCGAGCGTCTGCACTGGAAGCGCAGCGAACGGGACGAGGTGATCCGCCACTGGACCCAGCGCTACGCCGACCAGCTCGCGCAACGCTGCCTGGATGCGCCCCTGCAATGGTTCAATTTCTACCCGTTCTGGAATGAAGATGACGACAAATCAGCCTGATCCCATCGTGTTTGGCGAACGCCCCTTGAGCATCGAGCAGGTTGTCGCCCTGGCCAGCCGCAGCGCCCCGGCACAGCTGCAAAGCGATGCCGCCTACCGCGAAAAAATCGCCAAGGGCGCGCGTTTTCTCGACAGCTTGCTGGACAAGGAAGGCGTGATTTACGGTGTTACTACCGGCTACGGCGACTCCTGCGTGGTGGCCGTGCCGCTGCACCAGGTCGAGGCACTGCCGCGTCACCTCTACACCTTCCACGGCTGCGGCCTGGGCAAGCTGCTGGATGAAGCCAGCACCCGTGCCGTGCTCGCCGCGCGTTTGCAGTCGCTGTGCCAGGGCGTTTCCGGGGTGCGCGTCGAGCTGCTGGAACGCCTGCAGGCGTTTCTCGAATTTGATGTGCTGCCGCTGATTCCGGAAGAAGGTTCGGTGGGCGCCAGCGGCGATCTGACGCCGCTGTCCTATGTTGCCGCCACCCTGAGCGGTGAACGCGAAGTGATGTTCAAAGGCGAGCGCCGCAGCGCCGCAGATGTGCATAAGGAACTCGGCTGGACGCCGCTGACCCTGCGCCCGAAAGAAGCCCTGGCGCTGATGAACGGCACCGCAGTGATGACCGCCCTGGCCTGCCAGGCGTTCTCCCGCGCCGATTACCTGCTCAAGCTGGCCACCCGCATCACCGCGCTTAACGTGGTGGCGCTGGAGGGCAATCCGGAGCACTTCGACGAGCGCCTGTTCGCCGCCAAGCCGCATCCGGGGCAG
>JBIHZW010000019.1:0-22395 GCA_044240245.1 Pseudomonas sp.
CGCGCGCCCTACGTCGACGTGGTCTTCGGCCCGCAGACCCTGCACCGCCTGCCGGAAATGATCGACGCCGCGCGCACCACCAAGATCGCCCAGGTCGACATCAGCTTCCCCGAAATCGAGAAATTCGACCGCCTGCCCGAGCCACGCGTCGATGGGCCCAGCGCCTACGTCTCGGTGATGGAAGGCTGCAGCAAGTACTGCACCTTCTGCGTGGTGCCTTACACCCGTGGCGAAGAAGTCAGCAGGCCCATGGCCGATGTGCTCGGCGAGATCATCCACCTGGCCGAACACGGCGTGCGTGAAATCACCCTGCTCGGGCAGAACGTCAACGGCTACCGCGGCGCGACCCAGAATGGGCAGATTGCCGACTTCGCCGAGCTGCTCTACGCCGTGGCAGCCATCGACGGTATCGACCGCATTCGCTACACCACCAGCCATCCACTGGAATTCTCCGACGCGCTGATCCAGGCCCACGCCGAGATCCCCGAGCTGGTGAAATACCTGCACCTGCCAGTGCAATCGGGCTCCGACCGCATTCTCGCGGCGATGAAGCGCAACCACACCGCACTGGAATACAAGTCGCGCATCCGCAAGCTGCGCGCCGCAGTGCCGGACATCCTGATCAGCTCGGACTTTATCGTCGGTTTCCCCGGTGAAACCGAGAAGGACTTCGAGCAGACCATGAAGCTGGTCGAGGATGTCGGTTTCGACTTCTGCTACTCCTTCGTCTACAGCTCGCGCCCCGGCACCCCGGCGGCCGACCTGCCCGATGACACGCCGCTGGAGCTGAAGAAACAGCGCCTGGCATTGCTGCAACACCGCATCACCCAGCAGGGCTTCGAAAATAGCCGACGAATGGCGGGCACCGTGCAACGCATCCTGGTCAACGATTACTCGAAAAAGGACCCCGGCATGCTCCAGGGCCGCACCGAGAGCAACCGGGTGGTCAACTTCCGCAGCGACAACCCGCGCCTGATCGGTCAGTTCGTCGATGTGCATATCGACGAAGCCATGCCCAACTCGCTGCGCGGCACGCTGATCAACGAAACCGTCTGCAACTAAAGCCGCAGCGGCCCGAGCTTCCACCTCGCGGCCGCTAGCGCTATTCTTCGCTTCACTACCCCAGCCGACTGGCGGCCATCACACGACCTTGAACGCACCCATAGAACCACTCCGCTTTATCCTTGAACCCTTTGAGGCTCGCCGCTTCGCTAACCTGTGCGGCCAATTTGATGAGCACCTGCGCCTGATCGAACAGCGCCTGAGCATCGAATTGCGCAACCGCGGCAACCAGTTCGAACTGGTCGGCACCGCCGGTCAGACCCGCGCTGCCGAGCAGCTACTGCGCCGCCTGTACCGCGAAGCCGAAAACACCGAACTGTCGCCCGACCTGGTGCACCTGTTTCTGCAGGAGTCCGGCATCGAGGAAATGAGCAACCCGACGGTCGAAGCCAGCGTCGCCCTGCGCACCCGCAAGGGCATGATTCGTCCGCGCGGGGCCAATCAGCAGCGCTACGTCAAAGCCATCCTCGACCACGACATCAACTTCGGCGTCGGCCCGGCCGGTACCGGCAAAACCTACCTGGCCGTGGCCTGCGCCGTGGACGCGCTGGAGCGCGAGCAGATTCGCCGCATCCTGCTGGTACGCCCGGCGGTAGAGGCTGGCGAGAAGCTCGGTTTCCTCCCCGGCGACCTGTCGCAGAAGATCGACCCCTACCTGCGCCCGCTCTACGACGCACTCTACGAGATGCTCGGCTTCGAGCAGGTGGCCAAGCTGATCGAGAAACAGGTGATCGAAGTCGCGCCACTGGCTTATATGCGCGGCCGCACCCTGAACAACAGCTTTATCATCCTCGACGAAAGCCAGAACACCACCCTGGAACAGATGAAGATGTTCCTCACCCGCATCGGCTTCGGCTCCACTGCGGTGATTACCGGAGATATCACTCAGGTCGACCTGCCACGCGGCACCAAAAGCGGCCTGACCCACGTGATTGATGTGCTGCGTGACGTCCCGGGCATCAGCTTTACCCATTTCAAGCCCAAGGACGTGGTGCGTCACCCACTGGTGCAGCGCATCGTCGAAGCCTACGAGCGCTACGACAACCGCATGCACGGCAAACTGGATGACGAGCAGGATGAGCGCAATGCTTGAGCTTGACCTGCAGATCGCCAGCGACGCCGCCGCCCTGCCGAGCGAGGCGCAGTTCCGCGCCTGGTGCGAGATTGCCCTGCGCCAGCGCAGCGCCGACTCCGAGCTGACCATTCGCCTGGTCGATGAAGCCGAGGGCCGCGAGCTCAATCACACCTGGCGTCATAAGGATTACGCCACCAACGTACTATCCTTCCCTGCCGACGTGCCGGACGAGATGCTGGATATCCCGCTGCTCGGCGACCTGGTGATCTGCGTGCCGGTGGTTGAGCGCGAAGCCCAGGAACAAGCTAAAACCAGCGAAGCGCATTGGGCGCACTTGGTGATCCACGGCTGCCTGCACCTGCTCGGCTACGACCACATCGAGGATGAGGAAGCCGAAGAGATGGAAGCGCTGGAACGAGAATTGCTGGCTGAGTTGGGTCACCCCGACCCTTACGCCGACCACGAATAATCCCCCTCAACGAAAATACAAAAGGTTCCTGAGTAACCACCATGAGCGAAGACCGATCGAGCAACGAGCAGAAGTCCTGGTTTAACAGACTGACCCAGGCTTTTGCTCATGAGCCGAAAAACCGCAAGGAATTGCTGGAAGTGCTGCGCGAAGCGCATCAGAACAAGCTGCTCGACAGCGAAGCACTGGCCATCGTCGAAGGTGCAATTCAGGTCGCCGACCTGCAGGTTCGCGACATTATGGTGCCGCGCTCACAGATGATGAGCATCAAGGCCAACCAGACGCCCAAGGAATTTCTGCCCTCGATCATCGAGGCCGCGCACTCGCGCTACCCGGTGGTTGGCGAGAGCCTCGACGATGTTATCGGCATCCTCCTGGCCAAGGATCTGCTGCCGCTGATCCTCTCGGGCGAACAGCCCAACTTCAATATCAAGGACCTGCTGCGCCCGGCCACCTTTGTGCCCGAGTCCAAGCGCCTCAACGTGCTGCTGCGCGAGTTCCGCGCCAACCACAACCACATGGCCGTAGTGATCGATGAATACGGCGGCGTTGCCGGCCTGGTGACCATCGAGGACGTGCTTGAGCAGATCGTTGGCGATATCGAAGATGAACACGACGTGGAAGAAGACAGCTACGTCAAACCGCTGCCCTCCGGCGACTTCCTAGTCAAGGCGCTGACGCCGATCGAAAGCTTCAACGAAGCCTTCGATACCGAATTCTCCGATGACGAGTTCGACACCGTCGGCGGCCTGGTGATGAGCGCCTTCGGCCACCTACCCAAGCGCAACGAAGTCACCCAGATCGGTGAGTTCCGCTTCCGCGTACTCAACGCCGACAGCCGCCGCATACACCTGCTGCGCCTGAGCCCGGTAAGTAATTGATCCATAACCGGCCACCTCCATGGGTGGCCGGTTCGCAACACTTCCCCCGTCTGCCCTCCCGCTTTACCCTTGCGCCACCTCAATCCAAGGACCTGCATGCAATGCACTGGATAACCCGACCTGGCTGGCCCGGCAACCTGATCGCGCTGTTGGCAGGCGCTATCACGCCCCTGGCGCTGGCGCCTTATGACCTGTGGCCGCTGGCCATCCTCTCCATCGCCCTGTTCTACCTCGGCCTGCGTGACCTCACGCCGCGTCAGGCAGCGCTGCGCGGCTGGAGTTATGGCTTTGGCATGTTCGCCGCCGGCACCAGCTGGGTGTACGTAAGCATCCACGATTACGGCGCGGCCTCGCCGCCCCTGGCGGTATTTCTGACCCTGCTGTTTGTCGGTGGCCTCGGTCTGCTGTTCGCCCTCAGCGCCTGGGTCTGGACGCGCTGGCTACGCCGGGTTGAAGCGCCGCTGGCCGATGCCCTGGCCTTCGCTGCCCTGTGGCTGGCCCAGGAAGCCTTCCGCAGCTGGTTTCTCACCGGTTTCCCCTGGCTGTATGCCGGTTACAGCCAACTCGACGGTCCGCTGGCCGGACTGGCCCCGGTGGGCGGCGTGTGGCTGCTGTCCTTTGCGTTGGGACTAAGCGCCGCGCTGCTGGTGAACCTGGCGCAACTGCGCACGCGCAAGGCGTTTCTCGCCATCGGCGTTGTGCTGTTAATCGCCCCGTGGATTGCCGGCCTCGCTCTCAAGAACCACGCCTGGACCCAACCGCTGGGCGAGCCGCTGAGCGTGTCGGCCATGCAGGGCAATATCGAACAGAACATGAAATGGGACCCCGAGCAGCTCAACGCGCAGCTCGCGCTGTACCGCGACATGACCTTCAGCGCCAAGCCAACCGACCTGATCGTCTGGCCGGAAACCGCCATTCCGGTGCTCAAGGACCGCGCCCAAGGTTACCTGGGCATGATCAATCGCTTCGCCAATGAGCGAAATGCCGCGCTGATTACCGGCGTGCCGATTCGCCAAAGCAATGAGCGTGGCGAGCAGCGCTACTACAACGGCATCAGCGTGGTCGGCCAAGGCAGCGGCGATTACCTCAAGCAGAAGCTGGTGCCGTTTGGTGAATACGTGCCGCTGCAGGAAGTGCTGCGCGGGTTGATCGCTTTCTTCGACCTGCCGATGTCCGACTTCGCCCGTGGCTCCGCCGAGCAGAGCCTGCTGCAGGCCAAGGGCCATTCGATTGCCGCGTTTATCTGCTACGAAGTGGTCTACCCGGAGTTTTCCGCCGGTCTGGCGGCGCAGAGCGACCTGCTGCTGACCATCAGCAACGACACCTGGTTCGGCCGCTCCATCGGCCCGCTGCAGCATCTGCAGATGGCGCAGATGCGCGCCCTGGAAGCCGGCCGCTGGATGATCCGCGCGACCAACAATGGCGTCACCGCGCTGATCGACCCGCAAGGCCAGATCACCACGCAACTGCCGCAGTTCGAACAGGCGGTGCTCTACGGCCAGGTACAACCGATGCAGGGGCTCACGCCTTACCTGTACTGGCGCGGCTGGCCCATGCTGATCATCTGCTTGCTGCTATTCGCCTGGGCATTACTCGCCAGCCGTATGGCCAAGACGCTTTAACGGCGAAAGAACCGGTAGAACTCGCGCAGCTCAGCCTGCGCGTCGCCGATGCTGACCGGGGTGAAGCGCAGCGGATGGTGCGCCGGGCATTGCGCCAGGCGCCCCTGATCGAGCGGATGCAGCCAACCGAGCAAGGGATAGCCACCCATGCTCTGGTGGTCGGCCTGCAGGATGATCGGCTGGCCATCCGGCGGCACCTGAATCGCCCCGCGGCCAACCCCCAATGACCACTGCCGCACGGGCGGTTGCACAGCCTCGCCGAGCAGCCGCGCACCCATGCGGTCGGAGTGCGGGCTGAGCTGCCAGGTCTGGGCGAAAAAGCCCTGCAACTGGTCTTCCTCGAAACTTGCCGCATCGCCGCCGGTAATTACCCGCAGCAAGGGTTTGCAGGCGTAATCCGGCAGATAGGGCCAGGGCACGCTGACGCCGCGGGTGAAATGCGCAGACCGACAGGCCAGCAGATCCCCTGCCTGCACCGCCTGCCCCAACCCTTCGCGCAGCTGCACGCTGACGCTGCCCAACACCGGTGCGGCGATAAAGCCGCCGGCCACCGCCAGATAGGCGCGCTGGCCACTGCGGGCAAAGCCGAGATGCAGCAGCTGGCCTTTGCGCAGCGGCAGGCGCGTCCACAAGGGCTGCGGCTGATCATCCACACTCAGCGGCACCTGAGCGCCGCAAACCACCACCCAGGTGTCGACCTCGGCCTGCAACTCGACGCCACCCAAGGCGATTTCCAGCAGCGGCGTGCCCCAGGGATTGTTCAGCAGATGATTGGCCCAGGCCGCACCATGCCAATCCAGCGGCCCGGCCGGCGATACGCCAAGGTGTTGCCAGCCCAGCCGCCCAGCATCCTGCAGCAGGCTCTGCGGCCCAGGTTTGAGCACCCGTAGGCCGCTCATAACTGACCGCCTTCGCGGATAAAGTCGCGCTCATCGATGCTGCGAAAACGCACCCGATCACCCAGCGCCAGCGGACAGGGCGGCGTTCGCGCAGCATCGAACAGCGACCAGGGGCAACGGCCGATCAGGTGCCAGCCGCCGGGCGAGCTATGCGGGTAGACCGCCGTCTGCCGCTCGGCAATCGCCAGGCTACCGGCCGGTACGGCGATACGCGGGGTGGCGCGGCGCGGCAACGCCAGGCGCGCGTCCAGCTCACCGAGGTAGGCAAAGCCTGGAGCAAAACCAATCGCGCCAACGCGGTACTCGGTGGCCGCATGCAGTTCGATCACCTGAGCGCTGCTCAGCTGACACAGTCGCGCGACCTCGGCGAGGTCTTCACCGTTATACAAGATAGGGATTTCATGGAGCCGCCCGGCCTGCGCGACAAAGGGCTCGGCCAGCCAGCGCTCCAGCAGCGGTTTGAGCCGCTCGGCCAGTTCCAGGTGATCGGTACGCATCAGGTCGTAGTGCAGCAGCAGGCTGGTCCAGCCCGGCACCAGATCAGTAAGCACCTCACCCAGCTCAAAGCGAATGCGCTCGGCCAGCACGGCGATCCGCTGCGGCAACTGCGCATCCGGCTGCTCGGCCAGCACCAGCAGCAGGGCTTCGGCACCGGCCGGTTCGAGGCGGATCATAGGGCGTCCAGGCTGGCCCGCAAACGCCGCAGCACGGCCAGGGAGTCGGCGTTATCGCCATGCACACACAGGCTGTCAGCGCGCAACTGCAGCGGATTGCCATCGATATCGGCAAACGGTTCACCGCGGGCAATCGCCAAGGCCTGCTGGAAAATCCGCTGCGGGTCATGGTGCACCGCGCCGCTCAAACGCCTTGGCGCCAACTGCCCATCGGCCAGGTAGGCACGATCCGCAAAGGCCTCGAACATCAACGGCACATCGGCGGCATCGGCCAGGCGCAGCTCACGGCTGTTGTCGGCCAGCGCCAGCACCATCAACGGCAAGCCCTTGCGGTAACTGGCGCAAGCCTCAAGCACCGCGTTGAACAGCGCATCGTCACGCACCAGATCGTTGTACAACGCGCCATGGGGTTTGACGTAGGCCAGCTGGCTGCCGGCCGCGCGACAGAAGGCATCCAGCGCGCCAAGTTGATACAGCACCAGCGCGGTGACCTCCTCTGGCGAGCAGGCGATATGCCGACGGCCAAAGCCGAGCAAATCCGGATAGGCCGGGTGCGCACCAATGCTCACCCCATACTGCACCGCCAGGGCGACGGTGCGTTGCATGGTCATCGGGTCGGAAGCATGAAAGCCGCAAGCCAGGTTGGCCTGATCAACCAGCGGCATGGCATGCACATCATCGCCCATGCTCCAGACGCCGAAGCTTTCACCCATATCGCAGTTCAGCAGGATTCTTTTCATGCCCATCAGCTTAGAGTGGCTTGGCTATGACGCAAAGAGGCTGCTTCGATTATTGAGCTGCAGCGCAGCCACCCGTTTTACTGCAAGGCGGGAATGGCATACTCCCGACCAGCGCCGGGCAGACGTGAGACTGCCAACTGCTGATCGTCCAGACCGCGACTGTCACCCAAGCGCTGGCGGGCAACACCACGCCCGTACAACGCACGCATGTTATTCGGATTCACAGTCAGTGCTGCGCCGAAGTCGGCCAAAGCGTCCTGAGTGCGCTGCAGCGCCAGGTACGCCTGCCCACGCGCGACCAACGCATGCCCCGGCGGTCCAGGCTGCGCTAGTGCCTTGTTGCAATCGGCCAGTTCGGTACGGGTTGGCGCGGCCACCACCCGAGCTACGCAGCGGGCGCCGAGAAAGCGCGGACTATTCGGTTCCCGCGCTATGGCACGATCGAAATCGGCCATGGCCTCCTGCAACTGGCCCTGGCTTAGCAAAAGCTGGCCACGATCGAAGCTGGCCCAGGCGTGTTGCGGATCAAGCGCCAAGGCCTGCTCGAGCACCTTGCGCGCGGCTTGGGTGCGCCCCTGCTCGGCCAATACGTGGCCTTGCCGAGCCAACCTGTCGACAGCGCTCGGCCCCGTCGAATGACTGGCACAGCCAGCAAGAAAAACGGCGCTCAAGGCCAAAGTGACGGGTACTTTCATGTAAACCTCCTTATTAATTGACTTAAAACATCCTGTTGTTGCGGACGTAGATCTACGCCCGCAACGTCATGAAATACCTATCCCGACTCAATACACGTCGCGGCGATAACGGCCCTCTTCGCGCAGCGTGTTGACTGCGGCTTCGCCCAATAGCTCATGCAGCACTTGATCCACCCCGGCGGCCATACCCTCGAGGCTGCCGCAGACGTAGATTGCGGCGCCCTCGGCCAACCATTCGCGCAGCCGCTCGGCGGACTCACGCAGACGATCCTGCACATAGACCTTGGCGGCCTGATCGCGGGAGAAGGCCAGGTCCAGCCACGCCAGGTCGCCGCTGGCCAGCCAGCCCTGCAGCTGCGTCTGACAATAGAAGTCATGCGCGGCATTGCGCTCGCCGAACAGCAGCCAGTTAGCGGTGTGGCCCGCGACGATCCGCGCCTTGAGCAGGCTGCGCAGCCCGGCCAGGCCGGTGCCGTTGCCGATCAGGATCAGCGGCCGCGCATCGTCCGGCGCATGGAAGGCGCTGTTACATCGTACCCGCGCCAGCAACTGGCCGTGCATCGCTGCGCCCTCGGTCAGCCAGCCTGAGCCGAGGCCCAACGAGCCATCGGCATGCCGTTCCTGACGCACGATCAGTTCCAGTTCGCCGTCGCTGGGTAAGGAGGCGATGGAATATTCGCGCGCAGCCAACGGCACCAGCGCGTCCAGCAGAGCTTGGGCATGCAAGCCAACCAGATGGGTGAACTGCTCGGGCAACTGCTTGCCACACAAAGCCTGCTGCAACGACTGCGTCAGGCCGTCGAGGCTGACCGTTTGCTTGCCGTCTACTGCATGGGCTTGCAACCAGGCCTGCACGGTGGCGGCGCTGTGACGCGGCGGCACTTCGAGAATATCGCCGGCACTCCAGTTAGTCGGCTGTTCGGCGCGTAATGCCAGCAGGTAGGTCGGCGCGCCCTGGCTGCCGGGGTTAAGCAGTTCGCGGCGCGTCAGCGTCCACAGGCCATAGGGTGTTTCGCCCTGGTGCAGCGGCTGGGCACCGGTCAGTTCGCCGAGCTGACGCTGCCAGCTGGCCAGCGCCGTTGTATCGGCGGCGTCTACCTGCACCGCATCGAATAGGCTGCGCGCGCCCTGCCGCGCCAACCAGTCCTGCACCCGCAGGGCAAAGCCGCAGAAGTGCTGATACTGGCGATCACCGAGGGCCAGCATGGCGTAACGCAGATGCGGTAGATCCAGGGCCTGGCCGAGCAACTTGCGCTCGAAGACGCGCGCGCTGTCCGGCGCCTCGCCGTCGCCAAAGGTGCTGAGCACGAACAGCGCGTTGTGCGCCTGGCGCAGCATCTGTTCATTGAGCTTGGCCAGGGGCTGCACGCTGACGGCCAGGCCGGCTGCCTGCAGTTGCCCCGCGGTTTGCCAGGCCAGCTGCTCGGCAAAGCCGCTCTGGCTGGCAAAACCAATCAACCAGCCCTCGCCCTGCCCTGCGCTCGGCTGCAGCGCGCCGCGCGCCTGCAGCATTGCGCGCTTCTTGCGCCGGCGGTCGAGGTACAGCAACCAGCCGGTGATGGCGAACAGCGGCATTGCTAAGCTCGCGAGCATCATCAGGATGCGCCCGGGCAGGCCGAAGTAACTGCCCACGTGCAGGGCATACATGCTGGTCAGCAGCTGATCACCAAACGCCTGCTGGTCGTAGCGCTTGTGCTGCCTCACCGCGCCGCTTTGTGCATCCAGGCTGAGCGAGTTGAAGGCACGCTCATGGGGCGCGTCTTCACGCATATAGAACACCGTCACCGGCTGCTTGGCAGCGGCCGGCAAGCGCAGGCTGTAGCCGCTCAGCTGCGGCCCGGCGGCTTGCTGCAGGCCGGCCCAGAGTGCCGGGTAATTTACCTCTGGCACGGCTCCGGCAGCTGGCCGGCCGCCGCGATTGCGCTGCTCGCCAGCAGGCTCGCTGGTGAGCAGCGCGGTCAGCCCTTCGCGGTACCAGTCGTAGGACCAATACAGCCCGGTCAGCGCCGCACACAGGTAGAACGCCAGACACCAGGTACCGGCCACTGCATGCAGATCCCAATTGAATGCGCGACCGCGCTTGGCCCAGTCCAGGCTTAGCCAGACGCGCCAGTTCAAGGCCTGACGCGGCCAGCGCAGGTACAACCCGGAGAGGCAGAAGAAGATCAGCGCCAGGGTGCTGGCAGCGGTGATCTGTTTGCCATATTCGCCCATGGCAAGAAAGCGGTGCAGATCCACCATCAGGTCGAAAAAGCCCTGGCCACTCGGCTCGCCCAACAGCTCGCCCGTGTAGGGGTCGAAGTAGCGCGACTCACCACGACGCTCGCCCGCGGGCGGTGCGAAGCCTACTCGCCCGGCGTGCTCGGCATCCGCTTCCACATTCAGGCGCACCACGCGCTGCTGGCTGGCGGCCTCGATACGTGGCACCAGCACGTCAGGCGACAGCACGCCGCCGGCGCGCACTTCAACCTGCAACACCTCGGGGTTTAACGCGCGCAGCAATTCGTCCTGAAACGAATACGCCGCACCGGTCACGCCCATCAGCGCCAGCACCAGCCCGGCCGTGATGCCGAAAAACCAGTGCAGTTGGAAAAGGATTTTCTTCAGCATTTTTCCGACTCAGTAACTGCCCGGTTTGGGCTCGCGATGATTTAAAAGCGGCTGTTTAGAAACTGAGTCGATAACCCAGAGTCACGGTGCGCCCACGGCCCATAAACATCTGATCGTCACGTTTGCTGGCAGCCTGGGCGTAGTAGCTCAGGTATTCCTTGTTCAGCAGGTTTTCGATACCCAGGCTGACCTCACCGACCGGCAGGCGATAGCCGAGCGAGGCGTCGACCAGGCTGTAGCCGTCGAAGTCCAGATCCGGGTCGTCAAAGCCACGGCTGACGTAGTGATTGGCCTGTACGCGGGTATTCAGCTTGTCGGTCCAGTTGGCCTGCCAGCTGACGCCGTAACGGTCCGGTGAGATGTTGGCACCGTCTAGGTCGGTATCGACCTTGCCATCGCCGTCGGTGTCGGACTGACCATTGACCTGGGCATAGGTGGCCTGCATGCGATGCACCGGGTTGATCTGCCAGCCGGCTGTGGCTTCGATACCGTCGATTTCGCTGCGCTCGCGGCGAATCTGATAGACCCCGCCGACATTCTCCAGGCGCGCGCCCAGGTCGGCATTGGATTCGAAGTAGCCGATTTCCGCATCGAACGGACCATGATTGAAGCGCAGACCGACCTCGCGGTTGTCGGTGACGATCGGCTGCAAATCAAGAAAGCTGTCGACACTCATGCCCGGCTGGTTGATCGCACGCAGCACGCGGCCCACATCCGGCATGCCAAAACCTTCGGAGTAGTTGGCGTAGAGCTGCGCCCAGTCGGTGAGCTCAAACACTAGGCCGGTGTTGAACAGGGTTTCCTCGAACGTCGGGCTACCGCCCTCGACGCTTACCCCACCGCGCGGGGTGGTGGTCGAAGCGATGGTGTGGAAGCTGCCCACCTCCAGTTCGGCATACTCGTGACGCACGCCGGCGTGCAGGGTGAGACGCTCATGGGCGCGGATTTCCGCCTGAAGGAAGGGCGCCAGGTTGCGAAATTGGGTTTCCGGCACCCACTCACGGTCGGTGGCAATCAGCATCTGGCTGGTGGTGTCCTGCAGCACGTCGAGGCCGCCGGTAAGCATCAGATGGTTATCAAACAGGCCATCGCGGCTCAGGGTGAACTTGCCGCCGTACTTGTCCGACTCGTTCTGCGACTGGTCGAACAGGGTGCCGACCGGCGCAATCGAGGCATCCTGGAAAGACGCCAGGCTGTTGCCACCAAACCGCGCGCGGAAACGCTGACTGTAGAGCTGCGCGCTCAGGCGATTGCCGTACAGGTCGTCATGTTTGTAGCTCAGGCTGGTGGCCAGCACCTCGTTCTGCGGCGCCTCGCCGGGTGGGCTGCCCTTGCGCGAGGTGGCCGGAGTACCCGCCGCGCGATTGCCCGGCACATTGACGTACTCGTGCTCGCCCTCAATCTGGAAGCGATTGACCATCAGCTCCAGGTTCTGGTCGGCGTCGAACCAGTAACCGAGCTTGAGCAGCAGGTCGCTGCTGTCCGAGTTCATGATGTCGCCCTGGGTGTCGTCGACGCCAATCAGCGTGCCGTCGGCATCGTAGGACATGCCGCGGGTCTGCCAGCTGGCGGCGGCCAGGTAGTCCCAGCTGCCCTCGTTGCCTTCAACCCGGTAATCCAGCTTGTAGCCCAAACCGGCGGACTCATAGTCAGTCGGCGCGTCAAAGCTGACTCCGGCATGCTGCTTGAGTGTGCCGCCCTGGGGCCGACGGGTGACGTAGTTGATGATCCCGCCGGTGGCGCCCAGGCCGTGCTCGGCGCTGGCACCGTGGATCACCTCGATGCGTTCGACCATCGCCATGTCGATGGTGTAGCCATCGCGGGCGCTGTCGCGCAGCGGCGTGGACTGTGGCACGCCATCAATCAGCACCAGCGCCGAACGACCACGGAAAGTCTCGCCAGCGCTGCTCATCTTCTGCCGGCTCGGCGAATAGGACGGAATCAGGTTGCTGAGGATCTGCCCGTGATCGGAAGTGATCGCCAGTTGCTGCTCGATCTGCTCGCGAGTGATCACGGTGATCTTCTGCGGCGTCTTACCCGCCTCGCTCTTGGCGCGGGTGGCACTGATGGTCACCGCCTCCAGCTCGACCGCCTCTTGCGCAAATACAGAAACACCCGGCAAAGCGAGACAGGCCAGGGAAATGCTCAGACAGAGGGGAGAACGGTAGAACACAGGGGCGGCCTCTTGAAGGAATTGCGCAGGGAACGCATCAGGGGCGCGCACAATACATCAATTGCGAATAGCTTGCATTAGCGCTTGTATCAAGATATCAACGCGCGCGATATACCGAACCACCGCCCTCGGTTCGCAGCCAGGATAAAAGCGCTAGACGCCTCAGCTCTCGCCCTAACCGTGGCAAATACAGGGCACGGTATGGGCGACGACTTATCGAGAATGTATAGCTTTTGTAAATATTTAGTATTTGCATCCAAGCCTTTATAGAATCCCCCTTCTTTCCTGACCTCGCGAAGCCTATGAACGCTCTCCCCTGGCTCGGCACCCTGCGCCAATGGCACTGGATCAGCTCGGCGCTGTGCCTGGCCGGCATGCTGTTGTTTGCCGTGACCGGTATCACCCTCAACCATGCCGCGCAAATCGAGGCCAAGCCCCAGGTGATCAGCCATCAGGCGCAGTTGCCCGAGGCGCTGCAGGCTGCGCTGCAAAACAAGCAGCCAAGCCAGGGCCTGCCGCTGGATCTGCGCCAGTGGCTGGAAGCGGAACTGGCAATTCGCCTGGATGGCCGCGACGCCGAATGGTCGGATGACGAGTTGTATATCGGCCTGCCGCGCCCCGGCGGCGATGCCTGGCTAAGCCTGGATATCGAATCCGGCGCGCTGGAGTTCGAGTCCACCGACCGCGGCTGGATCGCCTACCTGAATGACCTGCACAAGGGCCGCAATACCGGTACGGCCTGGTCCTGGTTTATCGATGCATTCGCCGTACTGAGCGTGGTGTTCTGCCTCAGCGGCCTGTTGCTGCTGCAACGCTACGCCGGCAACCGCCCCAGCACCTGGCCGATGCTCGGCCTGGGCCTGGTGCTCCCTGTTCTGCTGGCTCTGCTGTTTATTCATTAAGGACATCCTTATGCCGAAACGCTTGCTGTTGCCCCTGTGCGCCCTGTTGAGCACGCCCGTTCTGGCTGCTGAGTTGCAGCTTGAGGTGGAAATCCCGCGTATGCAGGTAGCCGAATATCACCGCCCCTACGTCGCCATCTGGCTGGAGCAACCGGACCAGAAGCACGTCGCCAACCTGGCCGTGTGGTACGACCAGAAGCTCAAGGACAAGGAAGGCGAGAAATGGCTCAAAGACCTGCGCCAGTGGTGGCGGCGCAGCGGCCGTAGCCTGGAAATGCCGGTCGATGGCGTCAGCGGTGCGACACGCGCCGTGGGCAAGCAGAGCCTGAGCTTCAACAGTGCCGATGCCCCGCTCAAGCAGCTGGCACCTGGCGAGTATCGCCTGGTAGTGGAAGCCACCCGCGAAGTCGGCGGCCGCGAACTGCTGCGTCTGCCGTTCACCTGGCCACCGCAGCAAGCCGCCAGTCACAGCGCCCAAGGCAGCAGCGAGCTGGGTCAGATCAACCTGCAACTCAAGCCTTGAACCTCAGCCCAATTTATTAAGGAAGACCACCATGCACTCACTCGTAAAATGGACCGCCCTGACCCTGGCCATCTGCCTGCCGCTGTCCGCCCAGGCCCACCGCGCCTGGATGCTGCCCTCGGCCACCGTGCTGTCCGGTGAAGACCCTTGGGTGACCGTGGACGCGGCCGTGTCCAATGACCTGTTCTACTTCGAGCACTTCCCGCTGCGCATTCAGGGCATCGGCAACCTCGACACCACTCCCGCCGGCGGCCCACCGGGTATGCGCCCACGCCCGGCCGCCGTGCTGCAACTGTTCGCCCCGGACGGCAGCGCCGCCCAAGCCGAGAACGGCAGCATCGGCCGCTACCGCAGCACCTTTGATCTGCACCTGACCCAGAAGGGCACCTACAAACTGGCCATCGCCAATAGCGGCCTGTTTGCCAGCTGGAAAGAAGGCCAGGAAAACAAGCGCTGGATGGGCACGGCCGACGATTTCGCCAAAGAGGTGCCAGCTAACGCCGCCGAGCTGAAAGTGGCGCAGAACAACAGCCGCATGGAAGTCTTCGTCACCTCCGGCAACCCGACCACCAGCGTGCTGAAAACCACCGGTGTGGGCCTGGAGCTGGCGCCGATCACTCACCCCAACGACCTGTTCGCCGGTGAAGCAGCCGAGTTCAGCCTGCTGCTCGATGGCAAGCCGGCCGCCGGTGTGGAAGTCAGCGTGATTCCCGGTGGCAATCGCTACCGCGACGAACTGGGCGAGATCAAGACCACCAGCGATGCCAACGGCAAGATCAGCATCACCTGGCCGAACGCCGGCATGTACTGGCTGGAAGCCAAACTGAGCAGCAAAGAAGGCGTCAGCGCCCCAGCCACCGAACGCCGCGCCTCCTACAGCGCGACTCTGGAAGTTCTGGCGCCCTGATGCCAGCCCGAACGCTGTCGCCGCCCGGCGACAGCGCTTCCTACCTTATTAGCTGAATACTCGACTTGATCACCACCCAGCGACTTCACGCCCTACGCCACTGGCCTCTGCCGACCTGCCTGTTACTGGCCGGCCTGCTGCTATGGCTGCAACCGGCGCGCGAACTCAGCGCTGGGCTGATCAGCGTCACCTATCTCGCGCTGTGCCTGCACTATTGCTGGCCACAACGCAGCAAGGCGCAAACCGGCGAACTGCTGGTCGCCTACGCCAGCCAGGGCGGCAAAGCCCAGCGTTTGGCCGAGCGCAGCTGCGCACAATTGCTCGCCAGCGGCATGCCGGCGCGCTGCATCACCCTCAACCAACTTGGCAGCGCCCAGCTGGCAACCCTCGAACGCCTGCTACTGGTGGTCAGCACCTACGGCGACGGCGAAGCGCCGGACAACGCCGCGCGCTTCGAACGCGCACTGCAAAGTCTGCCAGCCCTGCCGCAACTGCGCTTCGCCATTCTGGCCCTGGGCGACAGCGGCTACCCGCAGTTCTGCGCCTTCGGCCAACGCCTGCAACAGCGCTTGCAGGCGCTCAAAGCGCAGCCGCTGTTCGACCTGCTGAGCGTCGATTGCCTGGATGCCGGCACCCTGCGCCACTGGCAGCAGCAGCTCGGCCACCTCAGCGGCAACAGCGATTTTGTCGACTGGCAGCCGGCGCACTACCACCCTTGGCGACTGGAACAGCGCAACTGCCTAAACCCCGACAGCGTTGGTGCGCCGATCTTTCAGCTGAGCCTGAGCAGTACAGAAGCAGTCGACTGGCGCGCCGGCGATATTGCCGAAATCGGCCCACGGCATGCCCCGCAGCGCGTCATCGATTGCCTGCAGCAACTCGGCCTTGAACCGCACACTCGCCTGGCTAACGACCAGTTGCTAAGCGATGCCCTGAGCACACTCCATCTGCCCACAACCCGCCCTGAGGAAAACGCCATAGAACAGTGGCTAGCCGAACTAACGCCCCTGCCCCACCGCGAGTATTCGATTGCCTCCAGCCACGGCAGCGGCCAGCTTGATCTGCTGGTGCGCCTGCAATCTCAGGCTGATGGCAGCCCCGGCCTGGGCTCTGGCTGGCTGTGCCAGCATGCCGAAGTGGGCGGCACGCTTGATCTGCGCGTCCGCCGCAACCCCGGCTTCCACGGCCCAGACTCCGCTACACCGATGATTCTGATCGGCAGCGGCAGCGGCCTCGCTGGCCTACGCGCACACCTGCAGGACCGCGCCGCCGATCCACAGTCACGCAACTGGCTGCTATTCGGCGAACGCCACGCCGCCCACGACACCCTGCTGATCGACGAACTACGCGCCTGGCAACACAGCGGCCACCTCGAACGCCTCGACCTCACCTACTCGCGCGACGGCCACCCACTTCGCTATGTGCAAGACGCCCTACGCGATACCGCCCCCACTCTGCACACCTGGCTTGCCGACGGCGCTGCCATCTACCTATGCGGCAGCCTCGAAGGCATGGGCCGCGACGTCGACGCTTGCCTGCGCCAGCTGCTGGGTGATGAGCAGTTGGCGCAGCTAAGCCAGAGCGGCCGTTATCGGCGTGATTTGTACTGAGGGCGACCTTACGCCCCCATCCGATGGGTTAGGGCGCAATTGATTACGCTGCGGTTAATACCCTTACGGTTATGCGCCCCACCCTACGTATTAAACCTGTACCCGCAAGCACCGATGGGCTCTGCGCAGCTCGTAGAAAAGGTCCTGGTCGCGATCCTTTCGATTCGCGGGTAAGCCCGCCCCCTACGAGAGCCCCACCTGCAACGCTCCGCTTCCCTTTTAAAAGCCACACAAAACAAAACCCCGGTCACTGCAGGCAGTGACCGGGGTTTCGAGTGAATCTATAGCTTGCTGCCACCTACCCGCAGATCCGGCAGGTAGCAGCACATGCAGGCTTAGAAGGCGTAGGTTGCCGACAGCACTGCCGAACGTGCATCACCGTATTCGATAGCCGAAGAACGGGTATTGAGGCCGACGTTCTGACGCACGCTCTGCACATAGTCCTTGTCGAACAGGTTGTTCATATTCAGCTGCAGGTCGAGTTCCTTGTTGACCTTGTAGCCGAGCATAGCGTTGTGCAACCAGTAGGCATCCAGTTTGGCGTTATCGCTGGAGGTCACGTTGCGCTCGCTGGCGTAACGCGCGCCGTAGCCGACACGCCAGCCGGCTGGCAGCTCGTAGGTGGTCCACAGGTTGAACGAGCGCGGCGGCGTGTTGCCCAGCGCCTGACCTTCACGGGCGATACCGGCAGCAGTATCTGCGGCCTTGAGGGTTTCGCTGTCGAGGAAGGTGTAGTTGGCGTAGACGTTCCACTGATCGGTAATGCGACCGGTCGCGCCAAACTCGACACCCTGCACACGCTGCTCACCCGCCAGCTGGGTCGAACCATCAGCCATAGTTTCGCGAGCGTTGGTCTTCTCCACGCGGAAGATCGCGGCATCCAGTTGCAAGCGGCTGTTGAGCAGCTCCCACTTGGTGCCCAGTTCCCAGGTTTCGTTCTCTTCTGGGTCCAGCTCAGCAGCAGCGGCGTTCAGCGCACCGGAGGATGCCAGCGCTTCGGCGGCCGGGTTGAAGGAGGTGCCGTAAGCCAGGTAGATGCGGCCATTTTCGGCTGGTTTGTACACCACACCGGCACGTCCGCTGAGTTCCTTGTCACGCGAATCCAGGCGCGTCACAGTGCCAGCTGGCAGCGCTACGTTCTTCGAATCACCTTTGATCCAGTCATAACGCAGACCCAGGCTCAGGTCCCACTGCTCATTCAGGGCGATGGTGTCGAACGCATAGATCGCTTCGTTTTCCAGCTGAGTGGAGGTTTCAGCGGAGCGGGCTTTGTTGGTCGGCCCACTGTAGTGACCCGGCGGATTGCCCAGATCGAAACTCTGACCGGCGAAATCCAAACCATAGCTGTAGGTGTTGCGGTCGTAATCTTCACGCGAAACCTCAACGCCAGTTACCAGGGTGTGGCCCAGGCCGAAGGTGTCGAAATACGCTGTCAGGTTGGTCTGGTTGATCCACATCTCGCTGGTCACATCACGGCCATAACCCTGCGGGCCTGCCGGACGATAGCGACCAGGCGGGGCGACGGCCAGGTTGACGTGGGATGCAGAAATGACCGTATCACGCTTAACCTGGCTGTAACGGCTGAGGTTCTGCAGACGCAGGCTGTCGCTGAAATCGTGCTCGAATTTGACTGTGAAGGCATCGGTCTGGATCTCTTCCTTGTCGATGTTCTTCCAGCCGAAAAACGCATCGCGATCTACACCCGCCAAGCGCTTGCCATCGAAGGCGGGCACGCCGTAGTCCGGCATATTGTCGTCATTCTGGTGCAGGTAGCTCAGGGTCAAACGCGTCGAATCGCTCAGCCCCAGCAGCAGCGAAGGCGCAATACCCCAGCGCTGACGATCGACATGGTCACGACCAGGTACATCGTTCTCATGGGCCATCAGGTTGAGGCGCACTGCACTGCCGGTGCCGACGCCTTCCAGGCTCTGGTTGGTGTCCAGGGTCAGGCGGTGATAGTTGTCAGTGCCCAGGCTCGCACCAATCTCGGTGAAGTCGCGCTGAAGTGGCTGCTTGCTAACCTGGTTGATGCTGCCGCCGGTGGTACCGGAGCCGCCGAATACCGAGTTGGGGCCCTTGATGACTTCGACGGCTTCGATGTTGAAGGTGTCGGTACGGTTGTTCTGCGAGCTGTCGCGCAGGCCGTCGATCTGCATATTGGCGTTGGCGCTGAAGCCACGGATGTTGATGCTGTCGCCCGAACCACCACCGCCCTCACCGGCGTTGAAGGTGATACCAGATACGTTGGCCAGCACTTCTTTCATGCTCAGGGCTTTCTGCTCTTTGAGCAGCGCCTGCGGCACCACGGTGATGGTTTGCGGAGTATCGAGCAGTGGCACGGCGTACTTGGCAGAGGACGAGGTTTCGGTCTTGTAGTCTTCAGCCTGCTGGCCCTTGACCGTTACGCTGCCCAGCTCAACCGGCGTCTTGGCCTTTTGCGGCGCTTGCTCAGCCGCCATACCAGCGCCCGCCCAGGACGCGACTGCCAGACCGATGGCCGAAGCCAGAAGACGACGCTGCGGCAGGTTGCCGGCTTTTTTACCCATACCCATGAGAACCACCCCCAGATCAAAACGAGGCGTGATTCTATTTGATAATCAATATCAATCAATAGGGATTTACACTTTTATTCGTACTTAGTTCCGCTCAGCGCAGGATTTTATCCAGCAGACAATGGTCACCAATGCTGGCTAGGTCACGGCAGCCGGTCAGCGCCATGGCCACTTCCAACTCGGCACGCAGCAGTTGCACCACATGCGCCACCCCGCTCGCCCCAGCCGTGGCCAGACCATAGATATAAGGCCGCCCGACCAATACGGCATCGGCGCCCAGGGCCAGGGCCTTGAACACATCCGTACCGCGGCGGATACCGCCATCGAGCAGCAGCGGCACACGCCCCTGCACCGCGGCGGCGATTTCCGCCAGCACCTCGATGGTCGCCGGCTGGCCATCGAGGGTACGCCCGCCATGGTTGGAGACGATGATGCCGTCGACGCCCTCAGCTACCGCCCGCTGCGCATCCTCGGCAGTCATCACGCCCTTGAGCAGGATCGGCAGGCGCGTCAATGAGCGCAGCCACTGCACATCGGCCCAACCAGGCGCTGCTGCCAATAACGCACCGCCAAGTAGCAGACCACCACTGGGCGGCGCCCCCTCATGCAACGGCTGCATGCCACGCAGATTGACCGCCTCGACGCCCTCGGGCAGACAGAAACCCGCGCGCTGCTCACGGTTGCGCACGCCATTGACCGGCGCATCCACCGTCAGCACCAGCGCCTGATAACCCGCCGCCTCGGCACGCTTGACCAGTGCCTGGGTAAAGGCCCGATCCGGCTGGATATACAGCTGAAACCACAGCGGGCTGTGCGACTGCTCGGCCACAGCCTCGAGGGACACACTGGCCTGGGTGCTAAGCACCATGCCGGCTTGCACCGCCGAAGCGGCCAACACCGTGGCCAGCTCGCCCTCGGCATGCGCCAGCTGTTGATACGCCACCGGAGCGAGGAAGATCGGGTGCGCGAACGTCTGGCCGAACAGCTGCAGATGGGTATTGCCGCCGCTCAGGTCGGCCAGCACTTGTGTGCGCAGGCGAATGCGCTGAAACGCTGCCTGATTCTCCGCCAGGGTCAGCTCATCGGCCGCACCGCCAGCGATATAGGCCCAGGCCTGGGCGCTCATGCGCTCGCGGGCCAGAGGCTCATAGTCCGCCACGGCTGCGACGCTCGGCGGGATCTGCGTCAGTTTCGGCAACGGCATATCGGTCATGTATTGGCCCACTGGCGCAGCAGGTTGTGATAAACCCCGGTCAAACGCGCCAGCTCGGCCGATTCGGGCACTTCAAGGGTCAGCGCCTGCACCGCCCGATCCAGCTCCAGCAACAGGCTGCGCTGAGTGTCATCGCGCACTAGGCTCTGAACCCAGAAGAACGCCGCATAGCGCGTACCACGGGTTACCGGGTTGACCCGGTGCAGGCTGCTGCCGGGGTACAGCACCAGATGCCCAGCCGGCAACTTGACGCTGTGGCTGCCGTAGCTGTCTTCGACCACCAGCTCACCGCCGTCGTACTCGTCCGGATCACTGAAAAACAGCGTGGCCGACAGGTCGCTGCGCACCCGATGCGGCGTGCCCGGCACGCTGAAAATCGAGTTATCAATATGATTGCCGTAGGTGCCACCGCCGCTGTAACGGTTGAAACGCGGCGGCAACACCTTCAGCGGCAAAGCGGCCGAGACGAACTGCGGATGATTGCTCAGGCGCTGAACAATAAAATCGCCAATCTGCACCACCAGCGGGTCATCCTGAGCCAATTGCTGATTAGCCTTGGCCTTGACCGCCTGATGACCCGCCGTCAGTCGACCATCCTGCCAACTGGCCTGTTCAAAGGCCTGACGGCATTCACGCACCTGCTCGGGCGTCAGCACATTGGCAATGCTCAACATCATGATTCGTTCTCCTCACCGGCCGCCCTGAGCGCCAGCCACCAAACAGTTGCAAATGATTCTAAATAGCTGGGCCGCACTATGACAGCGCCGTACGCCGAGACCGTTGATCCAGCCCAATAAATTGAGTCGATTCAATTGACCCACCGGCTAGCGGTACAGCATAAAAAACGCCCCGGATACCAAAGCATCCGGGGCGCGTTTTGCTGCCTGAGCGACTTAGAAGCGGAAGTCAGTGCTCAGAGTCAGGGTGCGTGGATCGCCGAGCATGGCGCGGCGACCATTCCAGTTGGTGGAAACGGCGTACTCCTCATCAGTCAGGTTATCCAGGTTGACCCGTACATCCAGGTTCGGATTGACCTCGTAGGACGCCATCGCATTGAAGGTGGTGTAGCTCGGCAGCTTGCCCACTGCGCCGTTGGGGATAATGCGTTCAGCATCGTCCGGACGGCCCAGGTAGGACGAACCCACATGCTTGGCACCCGCACCGACGGTCACGCCAACCGGCAGACGGTAAGTGGTCCACAGGCTGCCCGACACGCGCGGGGTAAAGGCAAGTTCATCACCGCTGGTGCGATCCACTGTGCCGTAGTCAGCGGCGTTGGCACGCTTGCGTACGTCATCCAGGTAGGCACTGTGCTTACGCTCGCTGTCCATAAAGACGATGCCGGCAAACACATTCCAGTCGTCAGTAATCTTGCCTGTGGCACTTAGCTCCAGGCCTTTGACGATCTGCTTGCCGTAACCCTTGAGGGTGGCCGGCGCAGGCTGGCCGACATCACGCCCGGTAATCGGCACGTCCTTTTTGACGGTGTAGAACAGCGCAGCGGCCGTCGAGAGGCGCTTGTCGAAGAAGTCCCACTTGGTACCCAGCTCGTAGCTGTCGGCCTTGACCGGACCCGCGCCATCCACCAGCCCTGGCATGGCCTGACCAGCGACGCGGGAAATGTCAGCGTTCGACAGGAAAGAACCTGCTGGCAGCACCGAGCGGCCATAGGCGGCGTAAATGCTGCCGTATTCCACCGGTTTGTAAACCAGGCCCAGCTTGCCGGCCACGGTGACCTCGGTGTCATCGTAGCCATCCGGCCCTACAGGTGCGCCGGCAACGGTCTTG
>JBIHZW010000188.1:0-7188 GCA_044240245.1 Pseudomonas sp.
AAGGTGCACATGCCAAGGAAGAAGGCCAATGCCATGTTCTCAACGAACACCGCCTTGGCCAGCAAGCTGAGGTAATGCTCCATTAGTAAGCCTCCTTATTCGAGACCTGCGGAGCCATCTTGAAGCTTGGCTTCTCCAGCTGATCTTTTTTCCAGCTACGCAGTGCCCAGATAAACAAACCGATAAGGAAGAACGCCGAAGGTGGCAGCAGCAGCAAGCCGTTAGGCTGGTACCAGCCACCGTCATTGATCACCGGAATGATCTCGTAGCCCATCAGTTTGCCCGCGCCGAACAACTCACGAACGATGCCCAGCACGATCAGCATGGCGCTGTAGCCGAGGCCGTTACCGATGCCGTCGAAGAACGACAACACCGGCGGGTTCTGCATAGCAAAGGCTTCGGCGCGACCCATCACGATGCAGTTGGTGATGATCAGACCGACGAACACCGAGAGCTGCTTGGACAGGCTGAAGGCGAAGGCCTTGAGCACCTGATCGACCACGATTACCAGGGAAGCAATGATCACCATCTGCACGATCATGCGGATGGCGCTGGGGATCTGGCTGCGAATCATCGAGATAAACAGGTTGGAAAACCCGGTTACCAGCGTCAGGGCAATCGACATCACCAGCGCGGTTTTCAGGTTCGAGGTCACCGCCAGAGCGGAACAGATACCCAGAATCTGCAAACCAATCGGGTTGTTGTTGAAAATCGGGTTAAGCAGAACTTCTTTAATAGTCGGCTGCGACATGATCAAGCCTCCCCTTTTTGCAGATTGGCGAGGAACTGGGCGAAGCCGTTCTCTCCCAGCCAGAAGTGCAGCAAATTATTCACACCATTGCTGGTCAGGGTTGCACCCGCCAGGCCATCGACCTGATGAGTCGCCTGCGCGCTCTGCGCATCGACGTTGCCCTTGATGATCTCAATCGCCAGCTCGCCCTTGTCATCAAACAAGGTCTTGCCCAGCCACAGACTTTTCCACTTCGGGTTATCCACTTCGCCGCCCAGACCCGGGGTCTCGGCATGCTGGTAGAAGCCGAAACCGGCAACGGTATTCAGATCACCCTGAAGCGCCATAAAGCCGTGCAGGGTCGACCACAGGCCATAGCCACGCACTGGCAGAATCACGGTCTCCAGCTTGCCATCCTGCTCCACCAGGTAAACCGTGGTGAAACGCTCGCGGCGCTTGATCGAGGCAATATCGTCAGAGCCTTCAAGCACGGCTGACAACTTCGGATCCTTGGACGCTTTCAGCGGATCGAACGTAGCCGGATTCTGCGCATCGCTGAAGGTGCCAGTGTCGAGATCGACAATGCGTGCGCTGATGCGCTCGGCGAACAACGCCTTGACCTGCGCGCTGCTCATGCTGGCATCGCCCAGCCCGGCGATTGCCAGGATGCTGCGCTGCTTGTCCAGCTGGCGGTTTTCCACCTGAGTCGGTTTCAGCGCGATGGCTGCACCGGCAACAAACACCGAGCACACCAGGCAGACCAACAGGGCTACCACCAAGGTGCGGACGGTGGATTCTTTTTGACTAGACATTGCGTGCCAGCCTCCGCTTGATATTGGCTTGAACGACAAAGTGGTCGATCAGCGGTGCAAACAGGTTGGCGAACAGGATCGCCAGCATCATGCCTTCCGGGAAGGCTGGATTGACCACACGGATCATCACCACCATCACCCCGATCAGGGCACCGAAAATCCACTTGCCGGTATTGGTCATGGACGCCGACACCGGGTCGGTGGCCATAAAGAACATACCGAAAGCAAAACCGCCCACCACCAGGTGCCAGTGCCAAGGCATGGCAAACATCGGGTTGGTGCTCGAACCGAGCATATTGAGCAGCAGGCTGAAGCCGATCATGCCCAACATCACGCCGGTAACGATGCGCCAGGAGGCAATCTTGGTAATCAGCAGAATGCCGCCACCAATAAGGATCGCCAGGGTGCTGGTTTCGCCCATGGAACCGTGAATGGTGCCGACGAAAGCATCCATCCAGGTGATGCCATTGCTCACCACATTCTCAATGCCACCAGCAGCAGCAAGGCTCAGCGAGGTTGCGCCGGCAAAGCCGTCAACTGCGGTCCAGACAGCGTCACCGGACATCTGCGCCGGGTAGGCGAAGAACAGGAAGGCACGACCAGTCAGCGCTGGGTTGAGGAAGTTCTTGCCGGTACCGCCAAACACTTCCTTGCCGATCACCACGCCGAAGCTGATACCCAGCGCGACCTGCCACAGCGGAATGCTCGGCGGCAGAATCAGGGCGAACAGTACTGAAGTAACGAAGAAGCCTTCGTTGACTTCGTGCTTGCGGACCGAAGCGAACAGCACTTCCCAGAAACCGCCGACGATAAACGCCGTCGCATACACCGGCAGGAAGTACGCCGCACCCTGGATAAAGTTATCCCACAGGCTGTTTGGGTCGAACCCGGCCAGCGAGCCGATCAGCGCGAAGCGCCAGCCTTCCTGGGCCGCCAGCAGCTCAGGGCTGTTAGCGAAGATCAGGTTGGCCTGATAACCGGTGTTCCACATACCGAAAAACATCATCGGGAAGGTACACAGCCAGACGGTGATCATCATGCGCTTGAGGTCGATGCCGTCACGCACGTGGGCGGTGGTCTTGGTTACGCTGCCAGGGCGATAGAAGAAGGTGTCAACAGCCTCATAGAGGGCATACCACTTCTCGAATTTGCCGCCTTTTTCGAAGTTGTGCTCGACTTTGTCGAGGAATGCACGAATCCCCATGACTTAACCCTCCTTCTCAATACGGGCGAGGTTATCGCGCAGGATCGGGCCGTACTCATACTTGCCGGCACAGACATAGGTGCACAGCGCCAGGTCTTCTTCGTCGAGTTCCAGGCAGCCCAGTTTCTGAGCCATCTCGGTGTCACCGACGATCAGGTAGCGCAGCAGTTGCGTCGGCAGGATATCCAGCGGCATCACGGCTTCGTAGTTACCCACCGGCACCATGGCGCGCGGGCTGCCATTGGTGGTGGTGGAGAAGGCGAACTTCTTCGCGGCGTTGAGCTTGGAAACAAAGATGTTCATCACCGAGTGCTTGTTTACCCCGGCACGCAGGTAATGCATCAGCTCACGCTCATGCCCTTCAACCAGGCAGGACACCTGCAGGTGATAACGACCGAGGAAAGCGAAAGCGCCCTGCGCGGTACGGCCACCCAGCACCGAGCCGGAAATAACCCGGTTGAAACCAGGCTGCAGCTGGCCGGCAGTCAGCTCGCTGAGGCTCGCGCCCAGACGGGTGCGTACCAGGCGCGGCTGCTCGACCACAGGGCCGGCCAGCGCGACAACGCGCTCGGTCCACAGCTGCCCAGTGGTGAACAGTTTGCCGACGGCAATCACGTCCTGGTAATTGATCGACCAGACGCTCTTGCTGGCGCTGACCGGGTCAAGGAAGTGAATGTGCGTACCCGGCAAGCCCGCAGGGTGCGGGCCGGCGAAGGCTTCGGTGTGCACCTTACTCAGTTGCTCGCCAGGCAAGCTGGCACCCTCAGCCTTGCACAGAAACACCTTGGCCAGATTGCTCAGCACCTGCAGGCCGTTAGTAAAGTCGGCAGCGTACTCGGCAATCACCACAGCCGGATCGGCTGCCAGCGGGTGGGTATCAATGGCCGTGACGAAAATCGAGCTGGGCTGCGCAGCAGCAGCAGGCACCTTGCTGAACGGACGGGCGCGAAATGCGGTCCACAGGCCCGATTGCAGCAGCACTTCACGCACTTTGGCGTCGCCGACAGTCGCCAGCTGATCCACCGCTACCTGATCAAAGGTGATTTGCTCATCACCCTCGACATCGATCACCACCGATTGCAGCACTCGTTTCTCGCCGCGGTGGATAGCGCTGATCACGCCTGCGGCTGGAGCGGTGTATTGCACGCCTGACGACTTCTTGTCCGAGAACAGCACCTGGCCAAGCTTGACCCGGTCACCGACCTGAACCTCCATCGAAGGCTTCATTCCGTGATAATCGAAGCCTATGACGGCGACGCTACGCACCGGCCTTGCAGCCTCAATGCGCTGCACCGGCACGCCTGTTATGGGCAAATCAAGCCCATGTTTTATTTTGATCATAGGTTTGCCTAACCACTGATTTATAAACTTTTTTAGAATACGGACGACACCAACGCAGAAAAATGCGGCGCAGCGCCAAAACAGATTGGGCGCTGGGCAGGATGTCGGTCGCGGGAAAAAATCTGGCCGATTATAAGTCGCACCTTCGGCCACTGGCCACCCAAGCGCTTGCTTTTATCCGGTTTAACGTAACAGAAGGCAACAGATGGCGGCTTGACTGCAGAGGCCCGGCGCGCGACATAAGACCAATAGACTAACTGGAGCCCTGCCATGCGCCTGCTACTCGCGCTCACCACCCTACTGCTGCTCAGCGGCGAGTTATTCGCCAACAACCGCGAACGCCTGCAAGAAGCCAACTTCGCTGCCACCCACGAATTCGAGCAGAACAGCCTGGAACGCAAGAACCAGAGCGTGCTGACCTACCTGTGGGCCGATGTCTACGCCGCCGCCTTCTACGCCCCCAGCGAGGCAAGTGCCAGCCAGGCGGTCACCAAGCCACTCACACAACGCCTGGAGCTCTACTACTTTCGCGACATCGATAGCCAAGACGTGATCAAGGCAGCCTGGGTCACCCTCGAACGGCAGCACGACGCCGCCACACTGCAGCGTCTGCGCCCGGAGATAGACGCTCTGCACGCTACCTTCCGGGATATTCGCCCCGGCGACCGCTACGCCCTGAACTTCAACGCAGGCAGCGGCCTGACCCTGGAAGTGAATGGCAAAGTCGCCTACACCAGCCAGGACCCAGCCCTGGCCAAGGCCTACCTGGGCATCTGGCTCTCACCCAACGGCCTGTCGGATAAGTTGCGTACCAGCCTGCTAGCCGACTAATTCCAGACAATAAAAAATGACCGGGAGTCATTTTTAACGTCGCGCAGCGACGGCCCGCTGGGTAGCGACCAGGGATGGCAAGCCATAAAAAACGGGAGCCGAAGCTCCCGTTTTTTATTGCGTTACCTGCACTTAGCGCGGGAAGGCTGGCGGGTTGACCCCGGCCATATCTTCCATAACGCGAACCACCTGGCAGCTGTAACCGAACTCGTTGTCGTACCACACGTACAGGACAACGCGGTTGTCGTTGCAGATGGTGGCTTCGGCATCGACTACACCGGCGTGACGCGAACCGACGAAGTCAGTGGACACCACTTCCTGCGACTGAACGAAGTCGATCTGCTTCTGCAGGTCGGAGTGCATGGCCATCTGGCGCAGGTACTCGTTGACTTCTTCACGGGTGGTGGCTTTCTCAAGGTTGAGGTTGAGAATGGCCATCGACACGTTCGGCGTCGGTACGCGAATAGCGTTGCCGGTCAGCTTGCCTTTCAGCACTGGCAGCGCCTTGGCAGCGGCAGTGGCAGCACCCGTTTCGGTGATCACCATGTTCAGCGGTGCGCTGCGACCACGGCGATCGCCCTTGTGGAAGTTGTCGATCAGGTTCTGGTCGTTGGTGTACGAGTGAACAGTTTCGACGTGACCATTAAGGATGCCGTACTGATCATTGATCGCTTTGAGCACCGGCACGATGGCGTTGGTGGTGCAGGAAGCGGCCGAGATGATCTTGTCGTCGGGGGTGATTTCACCGTGGTTGATGCCGTGCACGATGTTCTTCAGCGCGCCCTTGCCAGGTGCGGTGAGCACTACGCGATCAACACCCGGGCATGCCAGATGCTGGCCCAGGCCGTCGGCGTCACGCCATACACCGGTGTTATCCACCAGCAGTGCGTTCTTGATGCCGTACTGGGTGTAATCCACCTCGGCTGGCGACTTGGCGTAGATCACCTGAATCAGGTTGCCGTTGGCCGTCAGGGTGTTGTTTTCTTCGTCGATGGTGATGGTGCCGTCGAACTTGCCATGCACCGAGTCGCGGCGCAGCAGGCTGGCGCGCTTGACCAGGTCATTGGTCGCACCTTTACGCACAACAATGGCGCGCAGACGCAGGCCATCACCACCACCGGTTTTCTCGATCAGAATGCGTGCCAGCAGGCGGCCGATACGACCGAAGCCGTAAAGCACCACGTCGGTGCCTTCACGGCCCTCGCTGTTCTGCTTGCCAACCACTTCAACCAGTTCGTCCTTGACGAACTGTTCGACGCTGCGGCCCTGGCCTTCGGCCTTGAACTTGCTGACCATCTTGCCCAGATCTATCGAGGCGGCGCCCAGCTTGAGCTCGCTCATGGCCTTGAGCACCAGGAAGGTATCGTGCACCGACAGTTCGCTGTCGCCGCTCAGGCGGTGACGTGCGAAGCGGTGGGCCTTGAGAATGTCGATCACCGAGCGGTTGATCAAACCACGGCCGTAGATCGAGGTGACCACGTTGTTGTTACGGTAGAGTTGGCCAATCATCGGAATCATCGCTTCCGCAAGGGCTTCTCGATCGATCCACTCACCGAGACACTGGTCGGGCTTCTGAGTCACGGGCAGTACCTTCCACATGTAGGGGCTGAAAAAAGGGGCTACATTATGACGGCGCAAGCAAGCATGAGCAATGCACGACTGTCGTAACTGACACCGCATATAAACGCCCGCTACAATCGCCGACCTTGTGCCATGACCGTGAGCCGCCCGTGTCCGTACTGCGTCTACCGTCCCTACCGGCCACTGCCGGCAAACAACACTGGGGCAACCTGCCCGGTGCCGCGCTGAGCCTGGCGATTGCCGAAGCCGCCAGCAATGCCAAACGCTTCACCCTGCTGCTGACTGCCGACAGCCAGAGCGCCGAGCGCCTGCAAGAGGAGCTGAGCTTTTTCGCTCCGGATTTGCCGGTGCTGCATTTCCCTGACTGGGAAACCCTGCCCTACGACCTGTTTTCGCCGCACCAGGACATCATTTCCCAGCGCATCGCCGCACTTTATCGCCTGCCCGAGCTGAAACACGGCGTATTGGTAGTCCCGATCACCACCGCCCTACACCGCCTGGCGCCCAAGCGCTTTCTGCTCGGCAGCAGCCTGGTCATGCAGGTCGGCCAGCAACTAGACGTCAACCAGATGCGCGGCAACCTGGAAGCCGCCGGTTATCGCTGTGTGGATACGGTGTACGAGCACGGCGAATTCGCCGTACGCGGCGCGCTGATCGACCTATTCCCGATGGGCAGCAGCCAGCCATAC
>JBIHZW010000189.1:0-7159 GCA_044240245.1 Pseudomonas sp.
AAGAACAGGTTCGGCTCGCCGAGCTTCATAAAGTCGTCTTTCGACTGCCAGTTCGGCTGCGCGATGATCCCCACGCGAAAGCCTTGCGACTCTAGCAGCCGGCCGATAATCGCCATGCCGAAGGACGGGTGATCCACATAGGCGTCACCGGTGACGATGATGATGTCGCAGCTGTCCCAGCCAAGCTGATCCATCTCTTCCCGGCTCATCGGCAGGAAAGGCGCAGGCCCGAAACACTCGGCCCAGTATTTTGGATAATCGAATAACGGCTTGGCGGCTTGCATGGACATGGAAAGTGACCGGCGTAGGCGAACAGGATGGAAAATCGCGGGCGCGGAATATAGCACAAAATTTAACCAAACCCGACTCCGGCGCTAGGTTTAATGACTGAAATCCCCCTAGCGCTGTAGCAGCAGCGTAGTGGCTTACGGCTATACTCGGACGCATAACATCGGTCGCCAATAGCCGGGACAAGGGGTGAACGTGGTGCAACGCTTAGCTTTTTCAATCCTAATGATGCTGAGCCTAGCCCTGCTGCCTGGCCTGGCGAGCGCAGCCATCACGCTAACGCCCGCCAGCAGTGGCACTTCCCTGAACACCGACATCGAGCTGCTGGAAGACAGCAGCGCACAACTGACCATTGCCGACATGGCCGATCCGGCCATCCAGAGTCGCTTCAAGCCAGCCAATGGCCGCGCCAGCGTAGGTCAGAGCCTTAACCCCTGGTGGATCAAGGTTACCCTGCAGCGCACCAGCGATGCCCCCAGCCAGTGGTGGCTGGAAGTCAGCTCGGTCACCCAACTCGACCTGCGACTGTACCTGCCAGGGCAGAATGGCAGTTGGCAGGAGCGCCAATCAGGCGAGCTGGTCAGCCACAAGGAAGGCCGCGATCACGAATTTCGCCACATGCTGTTCAAGCTGCCGGAGCTGAATCCACAGCCCTTGACCTTCTACGTGCGCAGCTATGACCCGGCCGGCAACTCCTTCCCGATGCGCGCCTGGCAGTTGGATCATCTGACCCAGGCGGCCGCAGAAGAAAACCTCGCCCTCGGCGTGGTCTACGGCATCATCGCCGCCCTGCTGCTGTACAACCTGTTTATCTTTTTCAGCCTGCGCGACTCGGCCTACTTCTGGTACGTGCTGACCACCGCCGGCGCTCTGCTGATGATCCTCAGCATGAGCGGTCATGGCTTCCAGTACCTGTGGCCAAACAATCCCGTGCCCTTCTGGCTGGACCGCATCACCCTGCCGTCGCTGTGGGGCTTCTGCGCCTGCCGTTTCACCCAAGTGTTGCTGCAAACCCGCAGTCACGTGCGCTGGGCCCACCATCTGCTGAGCCTGGCCTGCGTCTGCTATGTACTGGCGGTCGCCCTGGACGGTCTGGGCCAGCGGCCTACCGCCGCCTGGATCATCGCCCTGCTGTCGCTGACCAGCATCCCGGCAGCGCTGGGCTCGGCGCTGATCCGCTGGCGCCAGGGTTACTTCCCGGCCCTGTTGTATCTCTGCGGCTATGGCCTGATTCTCGGCAGCATCAGCCTGGCGCTGATGCGCGCCACCGGCCTGGTGCAACCGGCCACCTGGAATGCTTATGTGTTCCCTCTGTCGGTGGCGGCCGAATCGATTCTGTTCTCCTTCGCCCTGGCGTACCGCATCCAGACACTCAAACAGGAGAAAGCCCAAGCCCTACAACAAGCCGACCGTGAAAAAACTGCGCGCCTGGCCCAGGCGCAAGCCAATGCGGCGGAGCTCAAGCACTCGGTCGAACAACGTACAGCCGAGCTCGCAGCCACCAATGAACGTTTGCTGCAACGCGAAATCGAGCTACAGCACGCCGCCTTCCATGACCCACTAACCGAATTGCCCAATCGCCGCTTTCTGGTCGAGCGCTGCGAGGCGGCGCTGGCCAATGCCCGCCGGCACAGTGAAGCCACTGCCCTGCTACTGATCGACCTCGACCATTTCAAACCGATCAACGACAAATACGGCCACGACGCTGGCGACCTGATGCTGCAAAGCATCGCCCAGCGCCTACGCGAGCATGTGCGCTCGGGTGATGCAGTGGCGCGCCTGGGCGGCGATGAGTTTGCCGTGCTGATCTGCGGTGAAGATGCCGAGCAGCATGCCCGCGACATCGCTCGCCGCTTGCTGGACGAGCTGGCCAAGCCGGTGGCCTACGGCGCTGACCGCCTTACCGTAACCATCAGCATCGGCGTGGCGCTGTATCCGCGCCACGCCAGCAACTTCACCACGCTGTACAAGGCTGCCGATGAAATGCTCTACAAGGTCAAGAGCCGCGGCCGCTCTGGTTCGGCCGTTTGCGGGGAAGACGGCGAGTTGAGCAGCAGCGCCCGCCTGCAACTGGATGTGCTGAATGTACCCAGTGGTCTGAGCTGATTACTTAAAGCTAGCGGCGGCCCAGTTATCGCCAAACTAATGCCTGGCAGGCAACTTCTGTGAACGATCACACAGCTGCGCCTATACTCGCGAAAAACGCCACTCGACATCGGGAAGTCCGCAGTGCAGCGCCTAACCTTCGCCACCCTCCTATTGCTGAGCCTGTTTAGCGGCCTGAGCGTTGCCAACCCGGTACTGCTGAGCGCGCCAAGCAGCGGCAGCGTGCTCAATGGCCAGATCGAACTGCTGGAAGATGTGGGTGGCAAACTGAGCATTGCCGACATGGCCGACCCTGCCGTGCAAAGCCGTTTTCAGCCGGCCGCCGGGCGCACCAGCGTAGGCCAGAGTAGCAACCCCTGGTGGATCAAGCTCAGCCTGCAACGCGCCAGTGACGCCCCCGCGCAGTGGTGGCTGGAGGTCGGCGCGGTCACCCTGCTCGACCTGCAAATCTTCCTGCCCAGCGCCACGGGCCAATGGCAACTGCGTCAGGCCGGTGAGCGCGTCGGTTTTGCCGAAGGCCGCGACCACGATTACCGCCGCGCGGTATTCAGTCTGCCGCCACTCAGCGAACAGCCACAGACCATTTACCTGCGCACCTACGACCCAGCCGGTAACTCCTTTCCGCTGCGTATCTGGCAGCTGCACGACCTCGAACAACTGGCCAAGCGCGAGCATCTGGTGCTCGGCCTGATCTACGGGGTGATCCTCGCCCTGCTGCTGTACAACCTGTTTATCCTGCTGGCCCTGCGCGACCCGGCGTACCTCTGGTATGTGCTGACCATGGCGGCTTCGCTGGTATTTATCGCCAGCATGAGCGGCCATGGCTTCCAGTACCTCTGGCCCGATGGCCCGGTGCCCACCTGGCTGGATCGCATCACCCTGCCCATTCTGGTCAGCCTGGGCATCCTGCGTTTTGCCCAGGAGCTGCTATCTACCCGCACCACCCTGCGCATTGCCCATTACATCCTCAACGGCTGTATTGCGGTCTACCTCCTGGCTCTGGCGGTCAACCTGGCGGGTTATCGCAGCGAAACGGGCATGCTGATCGGGCTGATCCCGATTATTACCGTACCCACCCTGCTGCTTAGCGCAGCCATCCGCTGGAAACAGGGCTTTACCCCGGCGCTGTTCTATCTGCTGGGCTACGGCAGCGTACTGCTGAGCTTTGTGATTCTGGTGCTGCGCGCCGCTGGCGTGGTGCAGCCGGGCGAGTCCACCGCTTACCTGTTCCCACTCGCCGTCGCGGCCGAAGCCATCCTGTTCTCCTTCGCCCTGGCCTACCGCATTCAGATTCTCAAGCAGGAGAAAGCCGACGCGATCCTCCAGGCCGACCGCGAAAAAACCGCGCGCCTGGCACTGGCTCAAGCCAATGCCGCCGACCTGCAGCGCTCGGTTGATCTGCGCACCGCTGAACTGGCCGCCACCAATGAGCGCCTGCGCCAACGTGAACAGGCGCTGCAACACGCGGCGTTTCACGACCCGCTGACCGAGTTGCCAAACCGCCGTTATCTGGTCGAGCGCTGCGAAACCGCGCTGGCCAACGCCCGCCGGCACAGCGAAGCGATTGCCCTGCTGCTGATCGACCTCGATCACTTCAAGCCAATCAACGACAAACACGGCCACGATGCCGGTGACCTGATGTTGCAGCAGATCGCCCTGCGCCTGCGCGAGCATGTGCGCTCGGGCGACGCCGTAGCGCGCCTGGGCGGCGATGAGTTTGCCGTACTGGTGTGCGGTGCCGATGCCGAAGAGCACGCCCGGGAAATCGCCAATCGCCTGCTCGCCGAGCTGGCCAAACCGGTGATGTACGGCGCCGAACGGCTGACCGTGACCATCAGCATCGGCGTGGCGCTTTACCCGCAACACGCTGGCACCTTTACCGCGCTATACAAGGCGGCCGACGAGATGCTCTACCGGGTCAAGACTCGCGGCCGCTCAGGCTCGGCGGTGTGTGGCGAAGACGGCGAATTGAGCAGCAGCGCGCGCCTGCATCTGGATGTGCTCAGCGTGCCCAGCGGCCTGCTCTGACTCAGCTGTTGCGGTAGCGCCGTGGCACCCGCGCCGTGACCTTGCTGAGCAGCTCGTAGCCAATGGTGCCCGCGGCCTGCGCCACTTCATCCACCGGTAATTGCGCGCCCCATAGCTCGACCGCATCGCCCACGGCGGCATCGGGAAGATCGGTCAGATCGACCGCCAGCATATCCATGGACACACGTCCGACCAGCGCCACCCGCTGCCCCTGGATGACTACTGGAGTGCCGGCTGGCGCATGACGCGGGTAACCATCGGCATAACCACAACTCACGGTACCGATACGCGACAGCCGCTCGGCGCGCCAGGTGCCGCCATAGCCAACCACTTCACCCACTGCCACATCGCGGCAGGCAATCAGCTGCGCGGTCAGACTCATGGCCGGGTGCAGGCCCAGCTCAGCCGCACCCAGGTCAGCAAACGGCGTCGCGCCGTAGAGCATGATGCCCGGGCGCAGCCAATCCATATGCGCAGCCGGAATGGTCAGGATCGCCGCCGAGTTGGCCAGCGAGCGCTGGGCAAAATCCAGATCCAGCAGATCGAGAAACAGCTCAAGCTGCAGCTCGGTGGTTTCACTGCCGCGCTCATCGGCGCAGGCAAAGTGACTAAGCAGATTCAGCTCGGCCACCTGCGCCGCGCCATGCAAACGGCCGTGCCATTCACGCACGGCAGCGGCGCTAAAGCCCAGGCGATGCATGCCGCTGTCCAGCTTCAGCCACAGATTCAGCGGCCGCGCCAGGCTGGCGGCGAGCAACTGCTGCGCCTGCTGCTCGCTGTGCAGCACCACATCCAGGCCCAGCTGCGCGGCAAACTGATACTCCGCCGCCTCGAAGCAGCCTTCAAGCAAGAGAATCCGCGCCTCACCGTGCAGCGCACGCACCTCGGCGGCTTCTTCCAGGCTGGCCACAGCAAAGCCGTCAGCCACATCATGCAGCGCTGTCACCACCTCACGCACGCCATGCCCGTAGGCATTCGCCTTGACCACCGCAAACGCCTGCCGCCCCGGTGCGCAACGCTTGGCCACCGCGTAGTTATGGGCGATGGCTGACAGATCGATGGTGGCAACAAGAGGACGCATGACAGGGCTCCACGGCAGGCTAAAGCCGAGCATCTTAACTCTCAGCTCCCCGGCTGCAAGCGCCAGGTAGCCCAGCACAAGCCTTACACCTGCGGTGCCGCTGCGAGCGACGCAAATTTAATCGCAGCGAGGCAAAAGCTACTGACAATAAGCTGTCAGTAGCACTCCCCTAGAGTGGGTTCCACAGGCTAAAACGCGCCGTCAGATACTGCCGTTGCCTGTCGCACCCTAACCTTCAAGGAGAGAGAAAATGAATGCGATCAACTGGTTCGAACTATTTGTCAGCAACTTCGAGCGGGCCCGTGGCTTCTATGAGCGTGCCCTGGCAACGCCGTTGGAAGTAATGGAGGGCATGGGCGGGCGTATGGCACTGTTCCCCCATGCACAGGAAAGCGGTGTCGGTGGCTGCCTGAGCGAGTCTGCCGAGCAACAGAGTGGTATCGGCGGCACCCGCATCTACCTGAACGTTGAGGGCCAACTGGATGCTGTTGTAAACCGGGTTCCCTCGGCAGGGGGCGTGATCATCCACAGCAAGATGTCCATCGCGCCGCATGGCTTTATCGCTGTGATAAAAGACAGCGAAGGTAATGAAGTGGGCCTGCACAGCATGTCCTAAACCCCACATTCCGGGCGTGCGTCAGCGCGCCCGGTAATCCAGAGCGAGAACAGCTGAGACAACATGAGACGCGCCGACCGCCTGTTTCAAATCGTGCAGTTCCTGCGCAGCCGTCGCCTGACCACCGCCCAGTGGCTGGCCGAGCGCCTGCAAGTATCGGTGCGCACTATTTATCGCGATATCCAGGATCTCTCCCTTTCCGGAGTGCCCCTGGAAGGTGAAGCCGGTGTCGGCTACGTGCTGCGCCAACCGATGGATTTGCCGCCCCTGATGTTCGAGCGCGAGGAGATTGAGGCGTTGCTCGTGGGCGCGCGCATGGTCAAGGCCTGGGCGGACCCACAACTGCAACGGGCCGCCGAATCGGCACTGGCGAAGATCCACAGCGTGCTGCCCAACGAACTGCGCGATGAGCTCAATCGCAACCAGCTGTTTGCTCCCGAAACCAATCCCTATCCAGTGCACTGGCTCGGCCAGCTGCGCCAGGCCATACGCCAGCGCCACAAACTGCTGATCAGCTACCGCGATGAACACGGCGAAACCAGCCAACGCTGCGTCTGGCCGCTTGGGCTGTTCTTCTGGGGGCAAACCTGGACCCTGTGCAGCTGGTGTGAGTTGCGCAACGACTTTCGCAACTTCCGCATCGACCGCGTGGAACAGCTGCAGGACCGCGCTGAGACCTTTGAAGCGGTGGAGGGCCAACGTCTGGAGGACTACCTCAAACCGTATCTAGGTGAGCACGCCACCGCACCGCTGTACAAAAGCTAACGCCTGAAGAGCGCGGCTTAGAGCACGCCGGATCACTCGTCGTCGAACTGATAGCTACCCGGCGCAAGGTTCTCAAAGCGCGAAAACTTGCCAAGAAACGCCAGCCGCGCCGTACCCAATGGACCGTTACGCTGCTTGCCGATGATGATTTCGGCAACGCCCTTGTACTCGGTCTCGGGGTGATACACCTCGTCGCGGTAAACGAACATGATGATGTCGGCGTCCTGCTCGATCGCACCGGATTCACGCAAGTCGGAGTTGATCGGGCGCTTGTT
>JBIHZW010000300.1:0-4488 GCA_044240245.1 Pseudomonas sp.
TCTGCCGGAAGGCTTTGGCGGCTGGATTCTCGCCCTGCTGCTGACCGTCGGCGTGGCCTGGGGTGTGTCCGAGCTGTTCTTCGGCATGACCTGGGGTGGGCCGATGAAGCACGCCTTCGCCGGCGCTCTGCACCTGGCCTGGCACCGCCGTAGCGAGCGCTTTGGCGGTGGTCGCTCCACCGGCCTCAAAGCCCTGAATCTGAATGACCCGAAAGTCCCGCTGGGCGTGGAGAAACCCACAGATTTCACCTGGAACCAGCTGCTTGGCTTCGACGCCTGCGTGCAGTGCGGCAAGTGCGAGGCGGCCTGCCCAGCCTTCGCCGCCGGCCAGCCGCTCAATCCGAAAAAGCTGATTCAGGACATGGTGGTCGGCCTGGCCGGCGGCACTGATGCCAAATTCGCCGGCTCGCCTTATCCGGGTAAGCCGGTGGGTGAGCACAGCGGCGGCCCGCATCTGCCGATCGTTAATCTGAATGGCAAAGCCCTGGTCGATGCCGAGACGCTGTGGTCGTGCACCACCTGCCGCGCCTGCGTCGAGGAGTGCCCGATGATGATCGAGCACGTCGATGCCATCGTCGATATGCGTCGTCATCTGACCTTGGAAAAAGGCGCGACGCCAAACAAGGGCGCCGAGGTGCTGGACAACCTGATCGCCACCGACAACCCCGGCGGTTTCAACCCCGGTGGCCGGCTGAACTGGGCGGCGGATTTGAACCTGCCGCTGATGAGCGATAAGCAGCAGGTTGACGTGCTGTTCTGGGTCGGCGATGGCGCCTTCGATATGCGTAATCAGCGTACTCTGCGCGCATTTGTCAAAGTGCTGAAGGCGGCCAAGGTCGACTTCGCCGTGCTCGGCCTGGAAGAGCGCGACAGTGGCGACGTGGCCCGGCGTCTGGGTGATGAAGCAACCTTCCAACTGCTGGCCAAACGCAATATCGCCACCCTGGCCAAGTACCAGTTCCAGCGCATCGTCACCTGCGACCCGCACAGTTTCCATGTGCTGAAAAACGAATACGGCGAGCTGGGTGGCCGCTACCAGGTGCTGCACCACAGCACCTATATGGATGAACTGATCACCGGCCAGAAACTCAACCTTGGCACCCACAAGGGTGGCTCGGTCACTTACCACGACCCCTGCTACCTGGGCCGCTACAACGGTGAGTACGAAGCGCCGCGCAATGTGCTGAATGCCATCGGCATCGAGGTGAAGGAAATGCAGCGTTCGGGCTTCCGTTCCCGTTGCTGCGGCGGTGGCGGCGGTGCGCCGATCACCGATATTCCCGGCAAGCAGCGCATCCCCGATATGCGCATGGTCGATATCAAAGAGACTGCCGCTGAGCTGGTCGCCGTGGGTTGCCCGCAGTGCACGGCGATGCTCGAAGGCGTGGTCGGCCCGCGCCCGGAGGTCAAGGATATTGCCGAGCTGGTGGCCGATGTATTGATCGAGGGCGCGGTCGAGGTGAAGAAGCCTGCGCCGGCCCCGCGTGAAATAGCCGAGGTAAGCCCATGAGCGACCTGATCCGCCGTGATCCACGGGCCGAATGGATCGCCCGCAACCGCCTGCACCCGCTGCATGCCGCGCTGCAGAAGGTCGAGTCCAGCTGGATGGGACCCAATGGGGTGATCCGCAAGAACCCCCATGCCGTGGGCTTTATCGGCCCCAACGGACTCAAACGTATCGACCGCTCCGGCAGTCAGCAGGGCGGTAGCCAGAAGCGCAGCGCAGCCAGCGCCGTGGTGCAGTTGCCGCTGCATATCATCGAACAACCGGCGTTCTATATCGCGGTGGTACCGGATATGGTCGGCGGCCGTCTGAGCGCGCATGACAAGGACCTGCTCGGCCTGGCGCACAAGCTCGCCGGGGCCGACGGTGCGGTGCTGGCCGTGGTGTTCGGTGAACACAAGGAAAGCGCCTTCGACTGCAACGGCGTCGATCGCCTGTTGCAGTTCGATGGCGACAGTTTCGACGGTTACGCCCCGGAAGCGCGGGTGCTGGCCCTCGGTGCGCTGGAGCGGCAACTGTCGCCGCGCCACTGGTTGTTGCCCGATAGCCGCACCGGCGGTGGTGAATTGGGCCGCCGTCTAGCAGCCAAGCTCGGCGAACGCCCGGCCACGCGGGTCTGGCAGGTGGCCGAGGGAATGGCCAGCGGGCGTGCTGGTGCTGGGCGAGAAGACCTGGTGCAACAAGCGCCACGCCTGATTCTGGCAGCCGTGGAGTGCGCCGAGCCGGTCAGCGAAAGCCGACATGAAGTGCGGCCGTTGGCGCTCAGTGACGCGCTGGTCAGCCATTTGCCACGGATTCAGGATCTCGGTGCGGTGGCGGTCGATCCGGCGCAGATCCCCATGGCCGAGGCCGAATTTATTCTGTCTGGCGGTAATGGCGTGAAGGACTGGGCGCTGTTCCATCAGGCTGCCGCCGCGCTGGGCGCCACCGAAGGCGCCTCGCGGGTGGCGGTGGACGATGGCTTTATGGGCCGCGAGCGCCAGGTCGGCGCGTCCGGCATCTGGGTCACGGCGCGGGTTTATGTGGCCGTGGGGATTTCCGGGGCGATCCAGCACCTGCAAGGCATGGGCGCCTGCGACAAGGTGGTGGCGATCAACCTCGACCCGACCTGCGACATGATCAAACGCGCCGACCTCTCGGTAATCGGTGAGTCCGCTGCGATCTTGCAAGCGTTGATCGAGCGCGTCGCTGCCCATCGGCAGGGAGCAGAACGCGATGCGGCGTAACCAAACAGTAGGGTGGATGACGCTTCACCCATCCACCATTGCCCACACCGACATGGTGGAAGAACACAGCGTCTTCCACCCTACGGAGCTGCGCCATGAGTGATTTGCAGGTAATTACGCTGGTTTCCGTAGGTGCTCACCCCACCTCCGGGCGCCCACGTCGCGCCGAGCAGGATGCCCGCGCGGTCGAGCTGGGTTTGCGTCTGGCCGGTGAGCGTTTGCAGGTGCTGCATGCCGGCGACCCACAGCAGGAGGCGCTGCGCGCCTACCTGGGCATGGGCCTTGATCAGATCAAGGTTCTTGAACAACCGGCGCACAGCGATGCGCTGCCGGTGCTGGCCGAGTACCTGGCCGACTCCAGTGCGCAGCTGGTGTTGACCGGCAGCCAGGCGGAAACCGGCGAAGGCTCCGGCATGCTGCCTTACCTGCTGGCGGAACAGCTCGGTTGGCCGCTGGTGGTCGGGCTGGCAGCGGTAGAGCAGGTCAGCAATGGCGTGGCTCAGGTGCTGCAAGCCCTGCCGCGCGGGCAGCGCCGGCGCTTGCAGGTGCGTCTGCCGTTTGTCGCCAGTGTGGATAACGCCGCGCCCACCGCGCGGCAGAGCGCCTTCGGTCCGGCTCGCCGTGGCCTGTTGACGGCCGAGGAGGTTGAACTGGTCGCCGACCCGCTATTTGCCAGCGCGCAGTTACAACCGGCCAAGCCCCGACCCAAACGCCTCAAGGTGATTAAAGCCAAGACCGGCGCCGAACGGATGAAGGCCGCCACCGCCAAGGCATCCGGTGGCGGTGGGCAAGTGCTCAAAGATGTCTCGCCGCAAGCGGGGGCGGAAGCTATCTTCAAGTTGTTGCTGGAAGAAGGCGTGCTGCGCTAGCGCGCCACCACAGGAGGATCTGACCATGATGCATGCCGACTTGATCGACCAGGAAGATTTTCGTGAACGCCTGGTAGCGCTGGGGCTGTCGATCCCGTCCGGGGTGACCGCTGAGCAGGCGTGCGAGCATGCCGTCAGTGGTCTTAGTCCGGAACGCGCCGTGGCGCTGCGGCGCTTGGTGGAGGAATTGCTCGGTGGCAGCGCTACGCTGTTGCCGAATGTGCGCGAGGCAATATCGCGCACCTTGCTACCGGCGCTTGTGCCACGCTAGAACCTGCTCAAGGTCTGCTGCGCGTCGGCCCTGCTGCGTTAAAAGCAGGCTCGGAATGCTCATGTACAAAAGTACACTCCGCTTCCTCACCGCTTTGACCAGCCGAAGGCTGTTACTAACGTAGCGCCTTGCATGGCTCTAACTCGCGAGCCCTTGAGCAGGTTCTAGTTCGTTGCGGTCATCGCCTGGCGAATATCCGCTGCCAGCTGGCGCACCCGCGCTTCGTCGGTGTCCCAGGAGCACATAAAGCGTGCGCCGCCGGCTCCGATAAAGGTGTAGAAGCGCCAGCCCTGGCCGCGCAGAATTTCCAGCGCCGGTTCTGACATCTGCAGGAACACGCCGTTGGCCTGCACTGGGAACATCAGGCTGACCCCCGGAATATCGCGGACCAGCTCGGCCAGCCGGCGCGCGCAGTGATTGGCGTGCTGGGCGTAACGCAGCCAGGCGCCGTGCTGCAGAATGCCGACCCAGGGCGCCGACAGGTAGCGCATTTTTGAAGCCAGCTGGCCGGCCTGCTTGCAGCGGTAGTCGAAGTCTTCCGCCAGGTCCTTGTTGAAGAACAGGATCGCCTCACCTACCGCCATGCCGTTCTTGGTACCACCAAAACACAGCACATCG
>JBIHZW010000400.1:0-2656 GCA_044240245.1 Pseudomonas sp.
GGCCGGGCTGCAGCCGAGAAAGGCGCAGGCGTTGGAAAAACGCGCGCCGTCCATATGCAGGTGCAGGCCCAGTTCGCGGCATACCGCGCTGATAGCCCGCACTTCATCGGGGCTGTAGACGGTGCCGACTTCCGTGGCCTGGGTGAGGGTGACCACCCGTGGCTTGGGGTAGTGGATGTCCTGACGCTTGAGGGCGATTTCACGGATCGCCTCAGGGGTCAGCTTGCCGTTCTCGGTCTTGGCCAGTAGCAGTTTGGAGCCGTTGGAGAAGAACTCCGGTGCGCCGCATTCGTCGGTTTCGACGTGGGCGGTCTCCGAGCAGATCACGCTGTGGTAGCTCTGGCACAGCGCGGCCAGGGCCAGGGAGTTGGCCGCGGTGCCGTTGAAGGCGAAGAACACTTCGCAGTCGGTTTCAAACAGCTGGCGGAAGTGGTCGGCGGCGCGCGCCGTCCATTGGTCATCGCCGTAGGCGCGGTCGTGGCCCCGGTTGGCCTCGGCCATGGCCGCCCAGGCTTCCGGACAGATACCGGAGTAGTTATCGCTGGCGAACTGTTGCGAAAGATCGGGCATTGCTAGTTCCTTCTATCGGTTGCCGAGCGGGCCGGCGAATGGGTTTACTTTACCTGCGCGTGCGCGGCCCGGCGGACGTTGTGGCGACATCTTGTGTATTCCAGGCGCTGTTTGGCCTGGTAAGCAGTCTTGACGGCGCGACGGGCTGAGACGGCACAGCACTGCGCTGCGGTGCTGGCAGTAGAATAAATGAACGGAACTCATGGCGCTGCCCGGCCTCACAGCTAGGACCAGGGTGAGTGGCCGCCTGACGGGATCGTGGCGTCGCTTGCGGCGCCAATGGGGTTATCGCTCGACAGACAGTCACTCGTCGTGGACCGCTAGAGCAGGCCGTGGTGCTTTGGCTGTCGGGGTTCGAGCCATGGGTTCGCGTCGACCAGCCAGGTGTTGCCCCTGTCACTGACCCGCACAGGAATCCACCATGAACTACCGTCATCTGATCGCATTTTTCCTTCCCCTGGCCTTTGCCCTACCGGCCGTTGCCGCAGAGCCATGGCCTGCCGGCGCCAAGGCCTCATTTGTCAATGAGTGCGTGGCGGGCGCCCCCGAGGGGCACGATATGAACAACCTGAAGGCGTATTGCGAATGTGCCGCCGAGAAGGTCGGCGGTGAGTTCAATGAGGCGGAATTGCAGGCCATGGCCACCCAATCGACACCTGACGCGGCCATGCAGCAACGCCTGATCAAAGCCTCGGCCAGCTGCGAAAGCAAGCTGCAGCGCTGATCTGCTAGCGGGCGCGCATTGACGCGGTCATTGGGTTACCGTCAGGTAATCCGCTGACTCCGTGAGTGCCGCAATGCTGACACCCCCTGCCGGGCGCACCCGCGACGCCGCACTGGATCTGCTCAAGTGGCTGGCCCTGGCGACCATGCTGTTCGACCACCTGCGGCATGTCTGGCCGTCCCTGTATTGGCTGTATATCCCGGGGCGCCTGGCCTTTCCGTTTTTCTGTCTGGCGATTGCCGCCAACCTGGCGCGGCCTTCGGCAGATGGCGGCAAACCCTTTCCCCTCCATTACCTCGGGCTGCTGGTGCTGTTCGCGCTGCTCTCCGAATGGCCCTATCGGCTGCTGGTAGTTACGCCGCAGTCGCTGAATGTTATGCCGACCCTGGTGCTGGGGCTGCTGATCGCCGGTGGGGTGGGGCAACCCAATGGGCAGCGGCGCTGGCTGGCTATCACGGCGGTGCTGGTGGCGCTGGTCGGCCATCCCTGGTTGATGTTCGGCTTGGCCGGGGCATTGCTGCCCGCGGCCTTTATCTATGCGTTGCAGCGACCGGGGGCGAGCTGGGTCTGGCCGGTGATGCTGTGCCTGGCCGCGAACTATTGGCCGCCGTTCTACATTGATGCGACCCGCGGCGATCCCTTCGCCTGGAGCGTTATCCTGATCTGCATGGCGGCGCCGCTGCTGGGGCTGTGGCTGTTGCGCCAGCCGCTCCAGGGTGAGGTGCCGCCGGTGCGGCGCTGGGCCTACCTGTTCTACCCCGGCCACTTTCTCCTGCTGGTCGCTGTGCGCGCACTGTTCACCTAAGCGCATTCGCGCGCTGCCGCGTACTAGCCCGCCTGCCTTGCGCATGTCCGATAGCGACACGTCGCACCCTCGCATGTCGCAAACGCAATCCCCCGTGGCGTGCCTAGGCATCTGACCGATCAGGGCCAGTCATACCATCGGCTCACAAGGGCTCAGCCCGCTATCGACACAGATGCGCTGTCCAGGCGCCGCAGGAGATCCGCGATGTTCAGCAAGCACGACCAGATTCAAGGCTACGACGACGAATTGCTCAGCGCGATCAATGCCGAGGAAAGCCGTCAGGAGCACCATATCGAGCTGATCGCCTCGGAAAACTACACCAGCCAGCGGGTCATGGAAGCCCAGGGCAGCGGCCTGACCAACAAGTACGCCGAAGGCTATCCGGGCAAGCGCTATTACGGTGGCTGCGAGCATGTCGATGTGGTCGAGCAGCTGGCCATCGACCGCGCTAAGGCGCTGTTCGGCGCCGATTACGCCAACGTGCAGCCGCACTCCGGTTCGTCGGCCAACAGCGCGGTGTACCTGGCGCTGATCAATACTGGCGACACCATCCTCGG
>JBIHZW010000190.1:0-7129 GCA_044240245.1 Pseudomonas sp.
CGCTTATGGCCTGGAAGCCGCCTACATGATGGGTCCGTTTTCGGTTCAGGGTGAATACCTGAAGCGCACTGCAGATGGTTCTGAAGTGCTGAACGGTAACGATAATGACCTGGAAGCCTCGGGTTACAACGTTCAAGTGGCCTATACCCTGACCGGCGAATCGCGCAGCTACAAGCTCGACGGCGGCAAGTTTGACAAGATCAAGCCTAACGACAAAAAGTTGGGTGCATGGGAAGTGTTCTACCGCTACGACAATATCACCGTAGACGAGACGGCACGTTTGCCAGCCGGTGCTGTAGCTGGCCTTACCGCCGACACCATCGAAGCCGGTGCAAAAGTCCATACCGTCGGTGTTAACTGGTACGCCAACGAGTCCGTTAAAGTCGCTGCTAACTACATCACTGCTGAAGCAGACGATCTGGCAAACACTGCTGGCGATGACGACGGTGATGCTGTGACGGTACGTCTGCAATACCTGTTCTAACCAACACCGCTTAACCGCTGCTCCTATCTTTGAGCCCCGCCTAGTGCGGGGCTTTTTTTCGCAATTTTTATGTGGGGAAGGACCGATGCGCGTTTGTGCTCTGTTGTTACTACTGGCGGGTTTTAGCGCTATGGCTGTGGCTGAGGATTACCGTGCGGCCAAACCGGGTGATTTGTTGCAGGTGCGTCTTGAGCAGTTGCACCCGACCCAGGCCGTAGTGGGTTATGACCAGATTTATTACAAGCTCGGGCGTTTTGCCAAAGAGCCGAACAAGCTCTTCGATGAGTACTGCGAGGGCAATGGCCAGGGCGAAAGCAGCAGGGTGCCAAAGGGCGCCAATCTGCATCAGCCGGATAGTTTTAGCTGCCAGGGCGCAGTGGCCTCACGCAGCAGTGAGATGAAAACCGTGGTGGTCGGCCCAGAGGGCCAGTTGTATCTGACCGATGGGCACCACACCTTCACCACTCTGTGGGAGCAGCCAGAAGGCGGCGCCAAGCTGCAGATGTGGGTCAAGGTGACCGACAACTTCAGCGACAGCGCGGATCTGGCCAGCTTCTGGCAGCGCATGCAAACCGCGCGTAAGGTCTGGCTCAAGGATGGTCAGGGCCAGATGATTACCCCTGAGCAGATTCCAGCGCAGCTTGGCCTGGGCAGCCTGGCGGATGATCCCTACCGCGCGCTGGTGTATTTCACCCGTGAAGTGGCCTACGACAAACCGCGCTCGGGAGACGTGGCCCCGGAGTTTCTCGAGTTCTACTGGGGCAACTGGCTGCGCGGCCAACTCGACCTGAGCGAGTACGACCTACGCGACAAGGGTGATTACCGCGATGCGATTGGCGCAGCGGCCAAGCTGATGGTCGCCCTGGAGGCGGACAGCATGGTGGGTGACAGCGGCTTCAAGGCGGCGCAGCTGGGCGGCTACTCATCTGTTGACCGCAAGGAAATGGGCAAGATGGCCAGCAAGAAGCTGCCGTATATGGTTGCCTACAAGGCCACGCGCCAGTAAAGCCAAGGCAGCATCAAGGCGTGTGGCTATATATAGTGCAGCCTTGCCTGACTCACCGAGCCGCCGATGTTGCCGACCTGCCTGAAGTCCATCCATGAAATTGCCGCCAGTCAGTGGGATGCTCTGCTGACTGACGCGCAGCCTTTCTTGCGTCACACCTTTCTCTCGGCACTGGAAGACAGCGGCAGCGTTGGCGGGCGCAGTGGCTGGCAGCCGGCTCATACGGTTTTAAAGGGCGAACAGGGCCACCTGCTGGCGGCCATGCCGAGCTACGTGAAAAGCCATTCCTATGGTGAGTACGTGTTCGATCACGGCTGGGCCGATGCCTGCCACCGCGCCGGCATCGACTATTACCCCAAGCTGCTCGGCGCGATTCCCTTTTCTCCAGTGACCGGTCAACGACTGCTGGGCGCGCCGCTGGCTGCCGGGCAACTACTCGACGAGCTGAGCGCCAGTCTGGAACAGCAGGGCCTGTCGAGCCTGCATATCAACTTCACCACCGAGGCCGAAAATGCCCTGCTGCAGGGCCGTGACGGCTGGTTGCAGCGTCTGGGTTGTCAGTTCCACTGGCGCAATCGCGGCTATCGGGATTTTCAGGACTTTCTCGATGCGCTCAGTTCGCGCAAGCGCAAGCAGATGCGCAAAGAACGCGAGCAAGTGGCGGGGCAGGGCATCGAGTTTGACTGGCGAGAAGGCCATCAGCTTAGCGAGCTGGAGTGGGATTTTGTCTACCTGTGTTATGCCAACACCTACCGGGTGCGTGGCCAGTCACCCTACCTGACGCGCGCCTTTTTTAGCCTGCTGGCCGAGCGCATGCCCGAGATGATCCGCGTGGTGCTCGCCCATCAAGCCGGTAGACCTGTGGCTATGGCGTTTAGCCTGGTCGGTGGCGACAGCCTGTACGGACGTTACTGGGGTTGTCTGGCGGAGTTTGACCGGCTGCATTTCGAGACCTGTTTCTACCAGGGCATGGACCATGCCATCGCCGCTGGCCTGCAACGCTTCGACGCCGGTGCTCAAGGCGAGCACAAGCTGATTCGCGGCTTTGAACCGGTGATCACCCACTCCTGGCACTACCTCTGCCACCCCGGCCTGCGCGATGCCGTGGCGAATTTCCTCGTCGAGGAACAGCACGGCATCCGCGCTTATGCCGAACAGGCCCGCGAGCTGTTGCCGTACCGCCAATAGCGTCGCCGGCTCGCGCAGTTTCGTGGGGCGGCAACTACGCTCAGAGCATGTCCGCTATTGCGCGAGGTGTGTTGTGAGTGCATTTGCCCTGGTCGATAAGCTCTGGCTGCTGCCGGGCGTGGCGGTCAATCTGACCCTGTTTCTGAATATGCTCGGCGCGCTGCTGCTCGGCCTGCTGGTCGGTTATGAGCGCTCCTACCATGGCCGCGCGGCGGGCATGCGCACCTATGGCATGGTCTGCATGGCCTCCTGTGCGCTGACGGTGTTGTGCGTGTACCCGCAGCACTGGCTGGGCGATCACTCGCTATCCAGCGTCGACCCGACGCGGGTGATTCAGGGCGTGGTCACCGGCATCGGTTTTCTCGGCGCCGGGCTGATCATGAAGGACGGCATGAGCATCAGCGGCCTGACCACGGCGGCGTCGATCTGGGCCTCTTCGGCGATTGGCGTGCTGGTGGGCGTCGGCTTCTATGGCGCGGCGGTGCTGCTTAGCCTGATTTCCGCCGGATTGATGATGTGGGGCGCCAAGCTGGAGGCACGGCTGCCGTCGCGCCCGGCGCTGGCCATTGTGCTGCGCTTCGCCCCCGGGTTTGTCCGCCCGCATGAGGCGCGCTTGCGTGAAATTGCCCGCGAGCGCGGCTATGTGATTGCCGGTGGCTCGTTCACCGTAAGCTTTGAGCAGGGCCAGCTGGAATGGCGCTTTGTCGCCGTGGCGGTGGACGGGCAGAAGAGTGCGCGGATCAGCGATATGGCCGATGAGCTGGCCAAGCTGGAAGGGGTGGCGAAGTTTCAGATGGCTCATGCGCGCAATTGAACTTCGCCAAGTGTCAGCTCACCCTCAGTCCACGCCAACAAAGCCTCCTGTCTGGTGTTGCCAGAGTCGCGCATAGAGGCCGCCGGCGGCGATCAGCTCACTGTGGCTGCCGGTTTCGACAATGCGCCCCTGGTCGATCACCACCAGGCGGTCCATACGGGCGATGGTCGATAGACGGTGGGCGATGGCGATCACCGTTTTGCCTTGCATCAGGGTATCCAGACTTTCCTGAATGGCCGCTTCGATTTCCGAGTCCAGCGCCGAGGTGGCTTCGTCCAGCACCAGAATCGGTGCGTCCTTGAGCAGCACGCGGGCAATGGCGATGCGTTGGCGTTGGCCGCCGGAGAGTTTTACTCCGCGTTCGCCGATCTGCGCATCGAAACCATGGCCGCCCATGCCGTCGTCCAGTAGCGGGATAAAGCTGTCGGCGCGGGCCCTGCGCACGGCGTCGAGCAGCTGTGCTTCGCTGGCTTCGGGTTTGCCGTAGAGCAGGTTGTCGCGGATCGAGCGGTGCAGCAGCGAGGTGTCCTGGGTGACCATGCCTATCTGCGTGCGCAGGCTTTCCTGGGCCACCTCGGCGATGTTCTGGCCGTCGATCAGGATGCGCCCGCTCTCCAGGTCGTAGAGGCGCAGCAGCAGGTTGGCCAGGGTTGATTTGCCGGCGCCGGAAGGGCCGATCAGGCCGATCTTCTCGCCGGGCGCCACTGTCAGGCTCAGGCCGGCGATCACGCCGTTGCGTTTGCCGTAGTGGAAGTGGATGTTGTCGAACTGCACGGCGCCCTGGCTGACTTGCAGCGGCTTGGCTTGTTCCTGGTCGAGTACCTGGCGCGGCTGGACGATGGTTTTCATGCCGTCCTGCACGGTGCCGACGTTTTCGAAAATACCGTTGACCACCCACATGATCCATTCAGCCATGCCGTTGATGCGGATCACCAGGCCCAACGCCAGGGCGATAGCGCCAGTGCTGATCAGTTGCTGATCCCACAACCACAGTGCCAGCGCGCCGGTGCCGACGATCAGCATGCCGTTGAGGCAGGTGATCAGGAAATCCAGGGTGGTGATGATGCGCGACTGCAAACGCACCTTGCCGAGCAATTCCTGCATGGCTTCGCGGGCGTAGTGTTCCTCGACCTGGGTGTGGGCGAACAGCTTGAGGGTGGTGACGTTGCTGTAGCCGTCGACCACCCGGCCCATGACTTTCGAGCGCGCCGCCGAGGCTGCCGCAGAGCGTTCCTTGATGCGTGGCACGAAGTACCAGAGCGCCGCGCAGTAACCGACTATCCACAGTAGCAGCGGGGCAATCAGGCGCAGGTCGGCGGCGGCAAACAGGTACAGCGCGCTGACGGCGTACACCAGTACATGCCAGAGCGCGTCGACCACCTGCATCGCCGAGTCGCGCAGTGAAGGGCCGGTTTGCATGATGCGCTGGGCGATGCGCCCGGCGAAATCGTTCTGGAAAAAGCTCAGGCTCTGCTTGAGCACATAGCGATGGTTCTGCCAGCGGATCAGGTTGGTCAGGCCAGGGTTGATGGTCTGGTGCGTCAGCAAATTGTGCAGGCCAAACACCAGCGGGCGGATGACCAACGCCACCAGTAGCATCCACAGCAGGGTGTTCTGGTGTTGCTCGAAGAACTCGCCACTCGGGGTGTTCTGCGTCATGTCGATCAGCTGACCGAGGAAGCTGAACAGCGCCACTTCGATCAGGGCGGCGACAAAGCCGACCACCAGCACGGCGATCATCAGTGGCCAGACCTGGCGAAGGTAGTGGGCGTAGAACGCCAGCATGCCGGCCGGCGGCTCGACATCCGGGCTGGCTTTGAAGACGTCAATAAGGTGTTCGAAACGGCGAAACAACATGTCAGGCATCCTGCCTAAATCAGGGAATAGCGCCCGATTCTAACGAGTTTGCCGGGGAGGGTGTTGCGCAGAAAAAAGAGGGTTAAAGCGCGCGGGGTGAGCAGGCCCACCCCGCGTGGGTTTATCAGAGACGCTTGGCGGCGGTGATCAGCACCGGCTCACGCGGGACGTTCTGATGGCCGCCACGGTTGGCGGTCGGCACCTGGGCGATCTTGTCGACCACGTCCATGCCCTTCACCACTTTGCCGAATACGGCGTAACCGAAGTCACGCGAGCCGTGGTCGAGGAAGGCGTTGTCTTTGTGGTTGATAAAGAACTGGCTGGTGGCGGAGTCACGTACCTGGGTACGGGCCATGGCCAGGGTGCCGCGCACGTTGTGCAGGCCGTTGTCGGCTTCGTTCTTGATCGGCGCCTGGGTGTCTTTTTGCTGCATGTCGGCATCGAAGCCGCCGCCTTGCACCATAAAGCCTGGGATCACCCGGTGGAACTGGGTGCCGGCGTAGTAGCCGCTGTCGACGTAGGCGAGGAAGTTGGCGGTGCTGATCGGCGCCTTTTCGGCATCCAGTTCGATCTCGATTTCACCGAGGCTGGTGGTCAGCAGCACTTTCGGGTTTTCTGCGGCCAGCAGGCTGCCGGCAAACAGGATGGAGCAGGCGGCGAGGGTGAGGGTCTTAAACATGCGGGTAGTCCTTATTGTTGCGTGGCAGTGGGGGCGGCCTGTTCGACTTCGGCAAGGAAGGCTAGCAGGCTGCTGTTGAATTGTTCAGGTTGGTCCAGCGGTGTGGCGTGACGCGAGTCTTCGATCACCAGCAGGCGCGCATTGGCCATTTCGTCAACGTAGGCCTGCTTCTGCGCCACCGGGGTGTAATCGCGGTCGGCCGTGACCACCAGGGTCGGACAGCTGATCCGCGCCAGGCGTTTCCGCACGCCCCAGCCAATAATCGCATCCAGGCTGGCAAGGTAAGCACGCTTGTCGTTCTGCGGCCAGCGCACCAGGATTTTCTGCCGCAGCTCTTCCTGCTCCGGCTTGGGGAACAGCAGTTTGCCCAAGGCCTTGGCAATGGTGTCGAGGCTGAGCAGGCGCGACAGGCTCCAGCGTTTGGCGATCTCGATATAGTCGCGCGGGCTTTTTGCCTTCACTTCCGGGCCGCTGTTGACGATGCACAGGCTCTTAAGCAATTCGGGGCGATCCACGCCCAGCTGGAAACCGATCATGCCGCCCATGGAGATACCCACTAGATGCACCTGCGGCAGTTGCAGGTGCTCGATCAGAGCCGCCACATCTTCGGCGAAACCCTGAATGCTGTAGCGCTCGCGGGGTTTGTCCGAGCGGCCGTGGCCGCGCACATCGAGGGCGATCACCCGGTAGTGACGAGCCAGCTCGGGAATCTGGTATTCCCAGTCGTGGGTGCTCGAACCGAGGCCGTGGACCAGCAGCACGGGCGCGCCGTGGCCGTATTCCTCGTAGTGCAGCTGGCAGTCGTCGTTATCAAAAAATGACATCTACAGGTTCCTCTCAGGCGGAGGGCAGGGGCGCAGCAAAGGCTGCATTCAAAGGGGCGGCATCGAAGCGCTGGATCAGCTCGACGAGAATCTGCGTGGCCGGGCCCAGGGGTTTGTCTTTGTTCGAGTACAGGAAGAACAGCGGATTACGGCTGCCACCCTGATCCAGCGGCAAGGGCTTGAGCTGGCCGTCCTTGAGCTCGCGTTCGATCAGGTGACGCGGCAACCAGGCAAAGCCCAGGCCATTGCTGACAAAGGTGGCGGCGGTGGCCAGGCT
>JBIHZW010000020.1:0-22194 GCA_044240245.1 Pseudomonas sp.
GAAGGCCACGCAGCCGGCGTCACGTAGGGCCACCAGTTCGGCCAGCTGCTCGCCTTCCAGGCCTTTGCTCAATGCGCCAATCGGGAACACCTTGGTGTGCCCGGCTTCGCGGGCGCGGTCGAGGATCAGCTCGGCCACGGCCGGGGTGTCCAGCACGGGCTTGGTAAACGGCGGGCAGCACAGGCTGGTGACGCCGCCAGCGGCCGCCGCCAGGGTTTCCGTGGCGATGCTGCCTTTGCGGCTATAGCCCGGCTCGCGCAGCGCGACGTTAAGGTCGACCAGCCCGGGTACGGCGATCAGGCCCTGGGCGTCGATGCTCTGCTCGGCAACGAAACCGGTAGGAATCTGGCCGATGGCGACAATCTTGCCGCTTTCGATATAGATATCGGCAAGCTGATCGAGGCTGCTGCTGGGGTCGATTACCCGGGCTCCGAGGATACGCATACGCATCAGTTCTGCTCCTCGGCATCTTGATTAAATTGGCGCTGGGCGTTTTGTCCGCTCATGGTCATGGACAGTACGGCCATGCGGATGGCGATGCCGTAGGTGACCTGATTGAGAATCACCGACTGCGGGCCGTCAGCCACTGCCGATTCGATCTCCACACCGCGGTTGATCGGCCCCGGGTGCATGACCAATGCGTCCGGCTTGGCCAATTTGAGGCGCTCTTCAGTCAGGCCGAACAGGCGGTAGAATTCGCCTTCGCTCGGCAGCAGGCCGCCGGTCATGCGTTCACGTTGCAGGCGCAGCATGATCACCACGTCGACGTCCTTGAGGCCTGCGGCGAGGTCGCTGTAAACGGTCACGCCGTATTGCTCGATGCCGACCGGTAGCAGGGTTTTCGGCGCAATTACGCGGATATCGGGGCAACCGAGGGTTTTCAGCGCAAGCATATTCGAGCGCGCCACCCGCGAGTGCAGGATGTCGCCGACGATGGCCACCGAGAGGTTCTCGAAGCTGCCTTTATGCCGGCGAATTGTCAGCATATCGAGCATGCCCTGGGTCGGGTGGGCATGGCGGCCGTCGCCACCGTTGATGATCGCCAGGTTCGGGCACACATGCTCGGCGATAAAGTGCGCGGCGCCGGAGTCGGCATGACGCACGACGAAGATGTCGGCAGCCATGGCTTCCAGGTTGCGCAGGGTGTCGAACAGCGTTTCGCCCTTGCTGGTTGAGCTGGTCGACACGTTAAGGCTGATCACGTCGGCGGACAGGCGCTGGGCCGCCAGCTCAAAGGTGGTGCGGGTGCGTGTGGAGTTCTCGAAGAACACATTGCACACGGTCTTGCCGCGCAGCAGCGGGACTTTCTTCACGGCGCGGGCGCCGACTTCGAGGAAGGAGTCGGCGGTGTCGAGGATTTCCGTCAGCAGCTCGCGGGGCAGGCCGTCGAGGGACAGAAAGTGGCGCAGTTGGCCTTGGTCGTTCAGCTGCAGCGGGCGCTTGGCGGCTATGGTCGTCATCTGGCGAGTCTCAGTTGGCAAGCGTCTGGAGTTCGAGGGTCAGCGGCGTGGGGCCGGACAATTTTACCCGCTGATCTGCCGCCAGTGACAGGGTGGCGCCGACCACATCGGGGCGCACCGGCAGCTCACGGGCATTAAGGTCCAGCAGGCTGATCAGGGTCACGCTGGCTGGTCGGCCGTAGTCGAACAGCTCGTTGAGCGCGGCGCGGATGGTGCGCCCGCTCATCAGCACATCGTCGATCAGCACCAGGTGCTGGCCTTCGATCTCGAACGGCAGCTCGGAGGGTTGCACCTGCGGGTGCAGGCCGTTCTGGGTGAAGTCGTCACGGTAGAAGGACACATCGAGAATGCCCAGCGCGTCGTCGCGGCCGAGGGCTTCCAGCAGCGCCTGAGCAACCCAGACGCCGCCAGTGCGGATGCCGATAAAGCGCGGTTCGCTGATCTGCCGCTGGTTCAGGTGGCTGGTCAGGGCGGCGGCCATTTGCGGTAGCAGTTCGGCCGGGTTGGGTAAGCTCATGGCAACACTCCAGATGCAATCTCAGTGGGGCTTAGCCCAGACAGTTTTCTTCAAGCCAGCCTTGCAGCAGCAGGGCGGCTGCGAGGGCGTCGACTGGGCGCTCGCGGTAGCCGCTGTTCTGCCCTTGCTGCAGGCGCTGGCCCTTGGCCTCGTAAGTGGTCAGGCGTTCGTCGTGGGTGTGCACGGGCAGGTTGAAGCGGCCGTTAAGGCGGCGGGCGAATTTCTCGGCACGGTCGCTCATCTCGCTTTTCGTGCCATCCATGTTCAGTGGTAGGCCAACGACGATGGCGTCCGGCTGCCATTCCTTGATCAGCGCTTCGACTTTCTGCCAGTCCGGCACACCGTTCTGCGCCTTGAGGATGCACAGCTCACGGGCCTGGCCGGTGATCACCTGGCCGACCGCAACGCCGATCTGTTTGCTGCCGTAGTCGAAGCCCAGCAGCAGGCGCAGCGGTTTTGTATTCGCCTCTGCCATCAGGCGTGCCCGGCTTGTGAGGTGAGCAGGCTGAGGTTGACGCCTAGGCGGGCGGCCGCGGCGTTCAGGCGCTGGTCGAAGGGCAGGTCGAAGAGGATGGCATTGTCGGCCGGGCAGGTCAGCCAGGCGTTGTCGGCCAGTTCGGCTTCCAGCTGCCCGGCCTCCCAGCCGGCATAACCGAGGGTGATCAGGTATTTCTCCGGGCCGGTGCCATCGGCAATGGCGAATAGCACGTCCTGCGAGGTCGAAAGGCCCAGCTCGCCCAGCTCCAAGGTGGCCTGAAACTGCGGGCCGCTGGGGTGCAGGACAAAGCCTCGGTCGGTTTGCACCGGGCCGCCGCTAAAGATCGGCAGGCTCTGGCACAGCACTGGCGGCTCGTCATCCGGGCGCAACTGTTCGAGTACATCAGCCAGGTTGAGGCCGTTGGGCTTGTTGATCACCAGGCCCATGGCGCCGAACTCGTTGTGGTCGATCAGGTAGGTGACGGTCTGCGCGAAATGCGGATCGGCCATGTGCGGCATGGCGATCAGGAAGTGGTGCTTGAGGTAGCTGGGGCTGGCGTCTTTCATGGGCATTAGTTTCAGGCTTCAGGCCATTGGCTTCAAGCGCTGCGCTTGTTGCGGCCGGTAAAAGTCTGGCTGATCAGTTGCTCGACAGGCGGTCGCCGCGTTCGAAGCGCCAGGTGCGGATGATTTCCAGGCGGTCGACATCGGCCAGGTCGCCAGTAAACGGTGCGAAAGGCGCGGCCAGTCGCACGATGCGTAGGGCGGCCTGGTCGAGCGTGCGCTGGCCGGAGGATTCCAGTACTTGCACTTCGTACAGGGTGCCGTCGCGGTTGATCGATACCAGCAGGCGCAGGCTGCCGTAAATGCCCTGGCGGCGCGCTTCATCCGGGTAGTTGAGGTTGCCGACTCGCTCGACCTTCTTGCGCCACTCATCTTTGTACCAGGCGCCTTTGTCGCGCATGGTCGAGGCGGCATTCAGGCGATGGATCTTCGGGCGCTTGGCATATTGCTGAACTTCCTGGGCCAGTTCGGCTTCCAGGCTGGCGATTTCCGAAGATAGTTGCGCGCTGTCGAATACCGGCGCTGGCCGGGTTTGCGGCGTGGGCTTGGTTTCTTCGCGTTTGACCGGAGTTTTCTGCTGTTGCGGGGTGCGCGTGGCGACGGCGGCCTTGGGTGCTTCCTGGTGCACGGCCGGCTGTTGCGGCGCTGCGGGCGGGGTGATGCGCTTGACTTCGCTGTCCTGAAACAGCGCCTGCTCGGTGGTTTTCGGTGCGGCCTTGTGTTCCAGAGTGCCGCTGCCTTGCTGGTTGTCCTGGGCGAGGAAGTCGGCCTCTTTGGGCTTTTCTTCGCTCTTGAAGGTGGACAGGGTGATTTCCAGGGTTTTGCTGATCTGGCTCGGTTCGGCCAGGGTAAAGCCCAGGCCGAGGATCAGCGCGGCATGCAGCACGGCAGCGAGGAACAGCGTAAAGCCCAGGCGGTCCGCCGGCTGTACGCCGGCGCTGGAAAGTTCAGGGAGTTGGGCTGCTGCGTTCATCGCGTTTCGGGTCTGCTCAGGTTGCCGCGCAGTCTGCCGAGGGCGCATGGAAAAGTCTATGAAGCACTGCGCGCATTGAGCTTCTCGGCAATCACGTCCATCAATCGTTCGCCGATGCGCGTATCAAAGGCCGCGTCGATCTCGCGAATGCAGGTCGGGCTGGTCACGTTGATCTCGGTCAGGTGCTCGCCAATCACATCCAGGCCAACGAACAGCAGGCCTTTCTCGCGCAGCGTCGGGCCGACGGCGGCAGCGATTTCACGGTCGCGCTCGCTCAGCGGGCGAGCTTCGCCGCGACCGCCAGCGGCGAGGTTGCCGCGGGTCTCGCCGGCTGCCGGAATGCGCGCTAGGCAATAAGGCACCGGCTCGCCGTCGATCATCAGGATGCGCTTGTCGCCATCCTTGATCGCTGGCAGGTAACCCTGGGCCATGATTTGCTGCTGGCCGTGGTTGGTCAGGGCCTCGAGAATCACCGAAAGGTTGGGATCGCCCTCGCGGTGACGAAATATCATCGAACCGCCCATTCCATCGAGGGGTTTGAGAATGATGTCACGCTGCTCTTTGGCAAACTCGCGCAGAATGTCGGCCCTACGGCTGACCACGGTCGGCGGTGTGTATTGGCCGAACTGGGTGGCAAAGTACTTTTCATTACAGTCGCGCAGACTTTGCGGGCGGTTGACCACCAGAACGCCCGCTTGCTCGGCTTGTTCCAGCAGGTAGGTGGAGTAGACAAACTCGTTATCGAAGGGCGGATCCTTGCGCATCAGGATCACGTCCAGCTCGCTTAGCGCGATATCGTGCTCATTACCCAGTTCGAACCAACGCTGTGGGTCGTTGTATACGCTAAGCTCTGACAGTCGAGCGCGTGCTTCACCCTTGGCCTGGTAAAGATCTTTCTGCTCCATATAGAAGAGGGTCCAGCCGCGCGCTTGGGCGGCCAGCAACATGGCCAGCGAGCTGTCCTTCTTGAAGGCGATCTGGGCGATGGGGTCCATGACAATGCCGAGGCGGACGCTCATGGCGGTGTTCTCCGTAAAATGGCAGCGATTAAAGTGTGCTATGACGTGATGTGGCGTCAGGGTGGCGCTGACAAGTCGGGTGGTCAAGGAAAAACCTTGGCCCCGCGCGGCTTATAGATTGCATCTGGAGAGTGTGCTAAAAAGGCCCGACGATTGGGTTGTAGCCCGTCGGTGACAGGGCCCAGGCGCACTGATATAACGCAAAAATAACGACTCACCGAGGCGATGGTAGGGCAAACATGGAACAGCATTCCGAGGGTTTGAGGGTGATGGTGATCGACGATTCGAAAACGATTCGTCGTACCGCGGAAACCCTGCTGAAAAAGGTGGGCTGCGAGGTAATTACCGCAGTTGACGGCTTCGATGCTTTGGCAAAGATCGCCGATACCCATCCGAACATCATCTTTGTCGACATTATGATGCCGCGGCTCGATGGCTATCAGACCTGTGCCTTGATCAAGAACAACAGCGCTTTTAAATCCACCCCGGTGATCATGCTGTCTTCCAAAGACGGTTTGTTCGATAAAGCCAAGGGGCGCATCGTTGGCTCCGATCAGTACCTGACCAAGCCCTTCAGTAAAGAAGAGCTGCTCGGTGCGATCAAAGCTCATGTGCCTGACTTTGTACCGGTGGAACAAGCGTCCTGACGCCTGGCTGAACAGCTGAGCGCCTTTTTAAAGTATTGGGAAACACCATGGCTCGAATTCTGATTGTTGATGACTCACCGACTGAAATGTACAAGCTGACCGCCATGCTGGAAAAGCATGGCCATCAGGTACTCAAGGCGGAAAATGGTGCCGATGGCGTTGCTCTGGCACGCCAGGAAAAGCCGGATGCAGTGCTGATGGATATCGTCATGCCTGGTCTCAACGGTTTTCAGGCGACCCGTCAGCTGACCAAGGATGCCGACACCAGCCACATTCCGGTGATCATCGTTACCACCAAAGATCAGGAAACCGACAAAGTCTGGGGTAAGCGCCAGGGTGCGAAGGATTACCTGACCAAGCCGGTTGATGAAGAAACCCTGGTTAAAACCTTGAATGCGGTATTGGCCGGCTAATACCGGGTCAGTCCGCAATTAAAAAAGAATAAGGCCGCAGCTGGCATGTCGGACGCGCAAACACCTTTTCAAACCCTTCAAGATATCGACAGGCTCTGTCGTTCGCTGGCGGCTGGCTTGCCTTCGCAGCAAGCGGTCGTGCAGACCTGGAGCGGTATCGGTTTTCGTATGGGCGAACGGTTTTTCGTCGCGCCCATGGGCGAGGTTGGCGAGGTGTTGCATGAGCCGCGTCATACCCTGCTGCCCGGCGTGAAGAATTGGGTCAAGGGTGTGGCCAACGTGCGCGGTCGCTTGTTACCGGTGATGGACCTGTGCGGGTTCTTCGGCAATGAGCTGTCGCCACTGCGCAAAAAACGCCGAGTACTGGTGGTTGATCACCAGGAAGTCTTTGCTGGCCTCACGGTCGATGAAGTGTTCGGCATGCAGCATTTTCCTGTGGACACCTTTTCCGAGCAGCTGCCGCCGCTCGAAGCGTCCATAGCACCTTTTATCCACGGAGTATTTCAACGTGAACAGCCCTGGCTGGTGTTCAGCCCACACGCGCTGGCCCAGAACCAGGGTTTTCTCGACGTGGCGTATTAACAGTTTATCGGTGGGGCCGGCTTTGTCGGCCTTTTGGCGTTACATGGGAACCGTAGTGCGGTCGGTCCAGGCGGGGGCCAGTAAATGAAAAAACTAAATGCAGGTAATTTGTTAGCAGGTGCGCGCAGTAGCACATTGATCGCAGGGCTGTTTATTGTCCTGATTGTCTCGATCGTGTTGTTGTTCGCCAACTTCGCCTACATCAACACCCAATCCAACTACGACACGGAATACATCGGTCACGCCGGTGAGCTGCGCGTACTGTCCCAGCGTATCGCGAAAAACTCCACCGAAGCGGCGGCCGGTACGGCTGAAGCGTTCGGTTTGCTGCGTGATGCACGCAACGACTTCCAGGCACGTTGGGGTTATCTGACCGACGGTAACGAGGAAACCGGGCTGCCCGCGGCGCCGGAATCCCTGCAGCCACAGATTGCTGTGGTGCAGCAGGACTGGGATACGCTGCGGCAGAACACTGACGCCATCCTGGCCAACGAACAGACCGTACTGTCGCTGCACCAGGTAGCTGCCACCCTGGCAGAAACCATTCCGCAGCTGCAGGTCGAGTACGAAGAAGTGGTCGACATCCTGCTGGAAAGCGGCGCGCCGGCGGCTCAGGTATCGGTTGCTCAGCGTCAATCCTTGCTGGCAGAACGTATTCTGGGTTCGGTAAACAAGGTACTCGCCGGTGACCAGGACTCGGTGCAGGCTGCCGACATGTTCGGTCGCGATGCCAGCCTGTTCGGTCGCGTATTGAGCGCGATGCTTGAAGGCAACGCCGCCATGGAAATTACCCAGGTAAGCGACGAGGAAGCTCTCGAGCGTCTGGCGGAAATTTCCGAGCTGTTCGAATTCGTATCCGGTTCGGTGGACGAGATTCTCGAAACCTCGCCTGAACTGTTCCAGGTGCGCGAATCGGCCAACGTGATCTTCAGCGTTTCGCAGACCCTGTTGGACAAAGCTTCCGACCTGGCTGTCGGTTTTGATGACCTGGCCACCGGTCGCGCCATCAACACCCTGATCGGTTACGTGCTTGGCGCTCTGGCGCTTGGTTCGATCATCCTGATCGGCCTGGTGATGGTGCGTGAAACCAACCGTCGTCTGGCGTCTACCGCCGAGAAGAACGAACGTAACCAGGCGGCGATTCTGCGACTGCTCGACGAAATCGCCGACCTCGCAGACGGTGACTTGACCGTGGCCGCGACGGTAACCGAAGACTTTACCGGTGCCATCGCTGACTCCATCAACTACTCCATCGACCAGCTGCGTGACCTGGTAGCAACGATCAACCTGACCGCCGTTCAGGTAGCCGGTGCGGCCCAGGAAACTCAGGCCACGGCGATGCACCTGGCTGAGGCTTCCGAGCACCAGGCCCAGGAAATTGCCGGTGCTTCTGCGGCGATCAACGAAATGGCTGTGTCGATTGACCAGGTATCGGCGAACGCCTCGGAGTCCTCCGCGGTAGCGGAGCGTTCCGTAGCCATCGCCAACAAAGGCAACGAAGTGGTGCACAACACCATCACCGGCATGGATAACATCCGTGAGCAGATTCAGGACACCTCCAAACGTATTAAACGCCTCGGTGAATCGTCCCAGGAGATCGGTGACATCGTTAGCCTGATTAACGACATTGCTGACCAGACCAACATCCTCGCACTGAACGCCGCGATCCAGGCCTCCATGGCCGGTGACGCGGGTCGAGGCTTCGCCGTAGTAGCGGACGAAGTACAACGCCTCGCAGAACGTTCGTCTGCTGCAACCAAGCAGATCGAAGCGCTGGTTAAGACGATTCAGACCGACACCAACGAAGCCGTTATCTCGATGGAACAAACGACTTCTGAAGTGGTGCGCGGTGCTCGTCTGGCGCAGGACGCCGGGGTTGCACTGGAAGAGATCGAGAAGGTATCGAAAACCCTCGCGGCCTTGATTCAGAACATCTCCAACGCTGCTCGCCAGCAGGCATCGTCGGCGGGCCACATTTCCAACACGATGAACGTGATCCAGGAAATTACCTCGCAAACCTCCTCCGGTACCACTGCAACCGCCAAGAGCATTGGTAACCTGGCCAAGATGGCCAGTGAGATGCGTAAGTCGGTATCCGGCTTTACCTTGCCGGGTGGGGAACAGGCTTAACCTGGTGCCACGCGGCAGGCTGAAAAGCCTGTCGCAAAAGGACTATGGCCGTGAGCGAGGGGCACGACATGCAGTCAGGCGTCTGGGCCTTGCAGCCTTTGGCAGACATGACAGCCACGGAGTTCCGTGACTGGCAGACGCTGCTCGAGGAGCGCACCGGGGTCGTTCTCAATGAACGGCGACGGGCGTTTCTGCAAACCAATCTGAGTGCGCGGATGCGCGAGCTGGGCGTAATGGATTACGCCACGTATTACCGGCAGGTAACCGATGGTCCCCGCGGTGCGGTGGAGTGGTCGACCCTGCTGGATCGGCTGACCGTGCAGGAAACCCGTTTCTTTCGTCATCGCCCGTCCTTTGAAGTGCTCGAAAGCTATTTGCGCGAGCGTTTACAGCAGGGCATGACGCAGCCATGGGAGCTGTGGAGCGTGGGATGCGCCAGTGGCGAAGAGCCTTATTCGCTGGCCATCAGTGCTGCTGAAGTTCTGCGTGAAAGTGAACATCCGGATCATTTCGGGGTAACAGGCACCGATATCAGCCTGAACGCCCTGAGCAAGGCGCGTGATGGCCAATATGGCGCGCGTCGTCTGGAACAGTTGGATGCCGATCTGTGCCAGCGCTACTTCCTGGCCCAGGACGATGGACGTTTCAAAGTGGTGCCGAATCTGGCCGCGCGTGTGTGTTGCGCCCGGCTCAATGTGCTGGAGCTGGCCAAGGCGCCTATGTCCGGAATGGACGTTATTTTTTGTCAGAACTTGTTGATCTATTTTCGTCGCTGGCGTCGCCGCGAGATCCTTAACCGCCTGGCCGAGCGCCTGGCGCCTGGAGGACTGCTGGTGGTGGGAGTGGGCGAAGTAGCAGGTTGGCAGCATCCGGAGTTGATCCCGGTAGCCGACGAGCGAGTCCTGGCGTTTACCCGCAAGGGATAACAGGCTGTTGAAAAACGTAAGCGAGGCAGCCAGTGCAAGGCAAAAGCAGGCGAGAACGCGGAGTTTACGAGCTGTAAATGAGCAGTTCGAGCCTGCTTTTAACGCAGCAATGGCAACGCAGGTAGTTTTTCAGCAGCTTGATAAGGCAGAAGAGCCAAGTATATGAGTGGAGTGGCTATGGGTGATCGGCACGATTATGTCGCCCTGGAATGGGTTAAGGGCGAGATCGCGGAAACCCTGAAACAGGCGCGTCAGGCGCTGGAGGCGTTCGTCGAGAACCCCCAGGACGCTACGCGCATGCGTTTCTGCCAGACCTATGTGCATCAGGTGCTTGGCACCTTGCAGATGGTCGAGTTTTTCGGCGCGGCGCTGCTGGCTGAGGAAATGGAACAGCTGGCCGGTGCCTTGATCGACGGCCGGGTGACCAACCAGGGTGAAGCCCTGGAAGTGCTAATGCAGTCGATTCTGCAACTGCCGGTTTACCTCGACCGTATCCAGACTGCTCGCCGCGACCTGCCGATGGTCGTGCTGCCTCTGCTCAATGACCTGCGCGCTGCGCGTGGGGAAAAACTGCTCTCGGAAACCAGCCTGTTTGCCCCGGATATGTCCGGCCGCACGCCAGCGCTGCCCCATGAAACCATTGATCAACTGCGCACCGCCGAACTGCCGGTATTGCTGCGCAAGTTGCGGCAAATGCTGCAAATGGCCCTGGTCGGGGTAATCCGTAATCAGGATCTGCCAACCAACCTGGGTTATATGGCGCGGGTGTTCGCGCGTCTGGAAAATCTCTGCAAGGATTCACCGCTCGGCCCGCTGTGGCAGATCGCCTCCGGTGTGGTTGAAGGTCTGGCCAATGGCAGCGTGGCCAATGGCACTTCGATTCGCACCTTGTTGCGTCAGGTCGATAAGGAGCTCAAGCGCCTGCTTGAACAGGGCGCCGATGGTCTTAACCAGGCGGCCCCGGATGAGCTGAGCAAGAACCTGCTGTTCTATGTGGCCAAGTCGTCGGCGCAGTCGCCGCGCGTGCGCAACCTCAAAGAGCAATACCGCCTCGACGATGCACTGCCGGACAACGATGTTGTCGACGAAGAGCGTGCCCGCCTGGCTGGCCCGGACCGCGACGCCATGCGTTCGGTGGTCGCCGCACTCTGTGAAGAACTGGTGCGGGTCAAGGACAGCCTCGATCTGTTCGTGCGCAGCGACCGTACTCAGGTCGCCGATCTGGATGCACTCGCTGCACCGCTCAAGCAGATTGCCGACACCCTCGCTGTGCTCGGCTTTGGCCAGCCGCGCAAAGTTATTGTCGATCAGCTTGATGTAGTCAACGGTCTGGCCAAGGGCCAGGGCGAGCCGAGCGATGCGGTGCTGATGGATGTTGCCGGCGCTCTGCTGTACGTCGAAGCAACCCTGGCCGGCATGGTCGGCCCCGCGCAGGATGGCGGCCGCGAAGAAAGCCATCTGCCGACCACCGACGTGGCGCAGATTCACCAGCTGGTGATCAAGGAAGCGCGCAACGGCCTGGAACAGGCCAAAGACGCGATCATCGAATTTATCGCTTCACAGTGGAACCACGAACACCTGGCCCGCGTTCCCGAGTTGCTGACTCAGGTACGCGGCGGCTTGGCTATGATTCCGCTGCAACGCGCCGCCGACTTGCTGAATGCCTGCAACCGCTATATCCAGGAACAGCTGCTGGCGCGCAAGGCCGTGCCCAACTGGCAGAACCTCGACACCCTGGCGGACGCCATCACCAGCGTCGAGTACTACCTTGAGCGTCTGGCAGAAGACCATGCGACCCAGGGCGATCTGATTCTTGATGTGGCCGAAGAAAGCCTGGAAAGCCTGGGCTACCCGCTGAAAGAAAAGCCGTCGATTCTCGATCGAGTCGAGCCGCCCGTAGAGTCCTTCGCGCCATTGGCCGATCCGCTGGACGATATGGAAGTGCTCAGCGCCGAGCCTGAGCTGCCGGCTGAAATCGAGCTGAATCTGCCGCCGGTTGCTGAAGAGCCGCTTAGCCTGGACTTGGCTGACGATTTCAGCAGCGAATTTGCCGATCTGGATTCGACCGCGATTGAGGCTCCGTCCAGCGATGCTGAGTGGGCTAGCGAAGCGCCGTCGGCTGACCTTGAACTGATCGATTTCAGTATCGACCTGCCCGATGCCGAACCCCTGCCGCTGGCTGAAATTCCGCAAGAGCAAGCTTTTGCTGGTGAAGAGCTGCAACTCGGCAGCTTTGAACTGGACGAAACCGACAGTCCGGCCAACTGGAACGAGGCCGAACTGGCTGCGCTCGAGTTGCCTGAAGTTGAGCTGCCGAGCGCTCCACTGAGCGAAGAGCCCGCGCAACCTGCGGCTGAGAAAGCCCTGTCGATGGCCGATGTGATGGCCGCTCCAGTGCAGGCGATCAACCCGCCGGCCCACGATGTGCCGCCGAGCCTGCTGCCACCACCGGCCGATGAAGAGCCGATTGATGAAGAGCTGCTGGAAGTCTTTATCGAAGAAGTTGGCGAAGTGCTGGAAACCATTGGCGAGTACTTTCCGCAGTGGTGCGCCAACACCGACAACAAAGATGCCCTGACCGAAATCCGCCGTGCCTTCCACACCCTCAAGGGCAGTGGACGAATGGTTCGTGCTCTGGTCATTGGTGAGCTGGGCTGGTCGATTGAGAACCTGCTCAACCGCGTGCTCGATCGCAGCATTCAACCTGGCGCCGACGTGCAGCAGGTGATCGCCGACGTGGTCGCCCTGATGCCCGCGCTGGTCGATGAGTTCGCCAACAAGGCGCAACGTCAGCGTGACGATGTCGATCACCTGGCAGCGACAGCCCATGCCCTGGCCAAGGGGCGAAGCCTCCCAAAACCTCAAGCCCCGGTTGAGCTGGTAGCGGAGCCCGAGGGCAGCCCAGCCGCTACCGCCGAAGTTGTTGAGGATGAAGATGGGCTAGACCCGCAGTTGCTGGAGATTTTCCGCAATGAAGCGGAAATGCACCTCGATACTCTGGTTGGCTTCCTGGCTGACTGTGCCCAGGAGCTGCCGCAGCCTGTCACTGACGATCTGCAGCGCGCCCTGCACACCCTTAAGGGCAGCGCCTCGATGGCCGGCATTCTGCCAGTGGCCGAAATCGCCTCGCCGCTAGAAAAGCTGGTCAAGGAATTCAAAACCAACCTGATTCCGATGGATCTGGCCGAAGCGGAGTTGCTGAGCAACGCCGAGAAGCTCTTCCGTCTGGGCCTTGAGCAGCTCGAAAGCCAGCCACTGGCCGTCCTGCCAGGTGCTGCCGAGTTCCTCGAGCGTGTGCAGAAGCTGCACAGCGACCGTTTGGAACACGCGGAAAACAGCCGTCAGAGTGAGCAGGGCGAGAAGCGCGATCCGCAGATGATCAGCATCTTCCTCGCCGAAGGCATGGATATCCTGCTGGATGCCGAAGACCTGCTGCGCAAGTGGCGCGAGCACCCGTCCGAGCGCCAGGAGCTGAGTTCCCTGCTGGACGAGCTGACCACCCTTGGCCGTGGCGCCGAGATGGCCGAGCTGCCGCAGATTGATGAGCTCTGCGAGGCGCTGCTGGACCTCTATGGTGCGGTCGAAGAAGGCCGCCTGGCAGTCAGCGAGCGTTTCTTCAGCGAAGCCGAACAAGCCCACGAAGCCCTGATTGGCATGATGGATCAGGTCGCTGCTGGCCTGCAGGTCAGTGGTGCCCCTGAGCGCGTGACGGCTCTGCGCAACTTGCTGATGGAAGCGCTGGATCCTAATACCCTGGCACTGTTGTCCAACAACGGTGCAGCCGGTATCGAAATTGTCGAGCTGGCCGACGCCACTGCGGCGCTGGAAGAACTCAGCCTGGCTGAGCCTGATGAATTGATCGAGCCGCTGGAGCTGGATGCGCTGGAAGTTGAAGAATTGCCTGCGTCTATTGAGGCCGTCAGCGAGCCACTGATCGAACCGCCAGCAGCTTCGCTTTACGAGTCGCTCGACGAAGAAATGGTGTCGATCTTCCTCGAAGAGGCGGTCGATATTCTGGAAAGTGCCGGTCAGGCGCTAGAGCGCTGGTTGGCTGATCCGGACAACAAGGCTGCGCTGTCATCGCTGCAACGCGATTTGCATACCCTCAAGGGTGGCGCGCGTATGGCCGAAATTCGTCCGATTGGCGATCTCGCCCATGAGCTTGAATCCCTCTATGAAGGCCTGGTGGATCGCCGTTACAGCTTCTCGCAGCCATTGGCGAAGCTGTTGCAGCAAAGCCATGACAGCCTGGCACAACTGCTGGAACAGCTGCAGGCGCGCGCCGCCATGCATTCGCCGCTGGAACTGATCGAAGCTATTCGCAGCTTCCGCCAGAGTGGCGGACAAAGCTTGCCTGTGACTCCCGCTACCTTCGAGCCTGTTGCCGAAGCCGAAGCCGAAGCCGAAGCCGAAGCCGAAGCCGAAGCCGAAGCCGAAGCCGAAGCCTTGCCGATGATCGAGTCGTTCGACCTGGCAGAGCTCGAGCTTGCTGAACTGCCGGAGATAGAAGAAGAGATCGACTTTGGCATCCTGGCTGATGCGCCGCAGGAACCAGTGGATATCGAGCCCTTGGCGACCGAGTCGCTGGAGATCGAATCGATTGAGCTGCCGGCTGCCGATCTCGACGAGCAACCACTGGTCGAGTTTGACGTTGAAGCCGAAGTCGAGTTTGCTGCTATCCCCGAGCCCGAGCCCGAGCCCGAGCCCGAGCCTGCTCCAGCGCCGGTCGCTGTTGCGGCACCTGCCGTACTTGATGACGATCGCGATCCAGAATTGGTGGAAATCTTCCTTGAAGAAGGTTTCGACATCATCGACAGCGCCGGTGCGGCGCTGCAACGCTGGATGGGCGACGTAAACAACAGCCTGGAACTGGAGTCGCTACAGCGTGATCTGCACACCCTCAAGGGTGGCGCACGCATGGCCGAAATCCGTGAAATCGGCGATCTGGCCCACGAACTGGAATTTCTCTACGAAGGCCTTGGCCAAGGCCGTTTGCGCGCCAGTGAGGATCTCTTCACTCTGCTCCAGGCCTGTCACGACAGCCTGGCCGAGATGCTCGAAGCAGTACGCGGCAAACGCGGCGTGCCGAGTGGCGAGGCGCTGATCGAAACCATCAAGCGGTTTCGCGCTAACCCGGACGAGCAACTGAGCATGCCGTCGTCGGTTGCCCTCAAGGCCGCCGAAGCTCAGCAGGACGACGATGCCGAATCGGACATCCTCGACATCTTCCTCGAGGAAGGTGATGACCTGCTAGAGGCTATGGAAGTCGCTATCGGCCGCTGGGAAGCTGACCGTGAAGACGGCGCCGCCATCGACGATATGCTGCGCATCCTGCACACCCTCAAAGGTGGTGCGCGACTGGCTGGGCAGAAGCGTCTGGGCGACCTGACCCATAGCCTCGAACAGCACCTGACAGAAGCGCAAGCCCAAGGCGCGCCTTGGCCGCAGAGCCTATTTGTCGATGTGCAATCAGGCTTCGAAGGCTTGCAGCAGGAACTCGACGCGCTGCGTCAGCGCCTGAATGACAGCCTGGCGACAGATACGGCGAACCAGCAAGCGTCTGCACCCGTCGCCGAGCAAGCTGCGCGTCTGCCGGAACTGAGCGCGCCGATTGTTGCGGCCAGCACCATGCCTGCCAAGGAGCTGGTGGCCAAAGTGCTGCCGTTCGTGCGCCGTGCCGAAGAAGCTGCGCAAGAAGCGGCCTCGCGGCGTGCGCCGCAGGAACTGGTCAAGGTCCCGGCCGAATTGCTTGAAGGCCTGGTCAACCTGGCCGGTGAGACGTCGATTTTCCGTGGCCGGGTCGAGCAGCAGGTCAGTGACTTCGGTTTCACCCTGAGTGAGATGGAAGCCACCATCGACCGCGTGCGCGATCAGTTGCGTCGCCTCGATACCGAAACCCAGGCGCAGATTCTCAGCCGTATTGAGGCTGAAGCCGAGCGTATGGGTTATGAGGATTTCGACCCGCTGGAAATGGACCGCCACTCGCAGTTGCAGCAGCTGTCGCGCGCATTGTTCGAGTCCGCTTCCGACTTGCTCGACCTGAAAGAAACCCTGGCCGCGCGTAATCGCGATGCGGAAACCCTGTTGCTGCAACAGGCGCGGGTCAACTCCGAGCTGCAGGAAGGCCTGATGCGTACGCGCATGGTGCCTTTCGACCGTCTGGTGCCGCGTCTGCGCCGTATCGTGCGGCAAATTTCCGGTGAGCTGGGCAAGCAGGTCGAGTTTGTCGTCGGCAACGCCGATGGCGAGATGGACCGTACCGTACTCGAACGCATCGTCGCGCCGCTGGAGCATATGCTGCGTAACGCCGTCGACCACGGCATCGAAGTCGCTGATGTGCGTCGTGCTGCCGGCAAGCCGGAGCAGGGCACCATTCGCCTGGCGCTGGGCCGTGAGGGTGGTGATATCGTCCTGACCCTGGCCGATGACGGCGGCGGCATTCGCCTGGAAGCTGTGCGGCGCAAGGCAATCGAACGCGGCTTGATGGACGCCGACTCCGATCTGACCGACTACGAAGTGCTGCAGTTTATTCTCGAGGCCGGTTTCTCTACTGCCGAGAAGGTGACGCAGATTTCCGGCCGTGGCGTTGGTATGGACGTGGTCCATTCTGAGGTCAAACAGCTCGGCGGTTCGATGAGCATCGAGTCGATCCCCGGTACTGGCACCACCTTTACCATTCGCCTGCCGTTTACCGTGTCGGTCAACCGAGCGCTGATGGTGCTGTCGGGTGAAGACCTCTACGCCATCCCGCTGAACACCATCGAAGGTATCGTGCGGGTCTCCCCGTACGAGCTGGAAGCCTACTACGCGCCAGATGCGCCGCGCTTCGAGTACGCCGGGCAGAGCTATGAACTGCGCTATCTGGGCGATCTGCTGAACAACGGTCAGCAACCCAAACTGGTTGGCCAGAGCCTGCCGCTGCCGGTGATTCTAGTGCGTTCCAAGGAGCACGCCGTAGCTGTACAGGTCGACTCCCTGGCCGGTTCGCGCGAGATCGTGGTGAAGAGCCTTGGCCCGCAGTTCGCCGGCGTCCACGGGATTTCCGGTGCGACCATCCTCGGTGACGGTCGCGTGGTGGTGATTCTCGACCTGCTGGCGACTATCCGCGTACTGCATGCGCATTTGCTTACCCAGCTGACGCCGCGTCTGCTCAAGCAGTCGGCAACGGCGGCAGAGATCGAAGCGGATCGGCCAACCCTGGTCATGGTGGTCGACGATTCGGTCACCGTGCGCAAGGTCACCAGCCGTCTGCTCGAGCGTAACGGCATGAACGTGCTGACCGCCAAGGACGGTGTCGATGCCATCTCGCAGCTGCAGGAGCGCAAGCCCGACATCATGCTGCTGGACATCGAAATGCCACGCATGGACGGCTTCGAAGTGGCAACCCTGGTGCGCCACGATGAAGGCCTGAAAGACCTGCCGATCATCATGATCACCTCGCGTACCGGTGAGAAACACCGTGAGCGGGCCATGAGCATCGGCGTCAACGAGTACCTTGGTAAGCCTTACCAAGAGTCCTTGTTGCTTGAAACCATTCAGCAACTGGTGGGCCGCCACCCGGTAAACCGCACATGAGTGAAAAAACTGCAGCCCGTATTGCGGTTATTGCCGACACCTCGTTGCAGCGCCATGTGCTGCAACAGGCGTTGACTGGTAGCGGCTATCAGGTGGTGATGAACAGCGACCCGGCGCGCCTCGATCAGGAAACCCTGAACGCTTGCGAAACCGACCTGTGGCTGGTTGATCTGGCGCAGTCGGAAGACTTGCCGCTGGTCGACAACCTGCTGGAAAGCGCTTCGGCCCCAGTGCTGTTTGGCGAGGGCCATGCGCCTGAGCGTCATTCGGAAAACTATCCGCGCTGGGAGCGGCGTCTGTTCGGCAAGCTGAAGAAGCTGGTCGGCGACCCGTCGCAAGCAGTTGGCCCGAGCCTGGAAGCCTTGTTGGCTGAGGCGCAGCGTCCATCGCGTCTGGACCTGCCGGCTGCGCTGGCGGATACCCCGCTGGTTGCCGGCGAGCCGGCGCGGCAGGTGTGGTTGCTGGCGGCCTCACTGGGCGGCCCAGCTGCGGTAAAAGCCTTTCTTGATGCCTTGCCGGGCGGTCTGCCGGTGGGGTTTGTGTATGCCCAGCATATCGATGCGAGTTTCGAGAGCGCACTGCCGCAAGCGGTGGGCCGCCATAGCCAATGGCACGTCAATCCAGCACGGCATGGCGATGCGATACGTTGCGGTGAAGTTGTGGTCGTGCCAATCAGCCATGAGCTGGGCTTTAGCGATGATGGTCAGATGCAGATATCCGAGCGTGGTTGGCCGGAACCCTACAGCCCGTCGATCGACCAGATGATGCTTAACCTGGCTCAGCATTTTGGCGCGTTGAGCGGTGTGATCGCCTTCAGTGGCATGGGCAGCGATGGCAGTGCCGCCGCCGCTTATGTACGCCGCCAGGGTGGCCTGATCTGGACCCAGCGTGCCGACAGCTGCGCCTGCCCGAGCATGCCGGACAGCCTGCGGGAAGCCGGCTACAGCAGCCACAGCGGTGATCCACGTGAGCTTGCCGAAGCCCTGGTCAATCACCTGGCCGAGCAGTGCCGTTAATCCGGGGCCGTGCCCTGTACAGGATATTTTCATGAGCCAAGCCGTCGCCACGCAGAACAGCGCCAACAGCCTTACCGGCCTGTTGATGCCGCTGACTGACCGTACTCTGCTGCTGCCCAACGTGGCGGTTGCCGAGCTGATCCCTTATCGCGCGCCACAGGTCAGTGAAGGCATGCCCAGCTGGTTCCTCGGGCAGATTGCCTGGCGTGATCTGCGCCTGCCGTTGCTGTCGTTCGAGGCCGCATCGGATGGCCAGGTCAGCGTCAGCCCCGGCTCTCGGGTTGCGGTGATCAACGCCCTGGGCGGCCGTCCGACGGTGAAGTTTATTGCCGTGCTGGTGCAGGGCATTCCGCGCTCGATCAAGGTCGGTGCCGAGCTGGTACGCGCGGATGTTGCCTTGTCGCCGCTGGAGCTGGATGCGGTGCAGTTTGGTGAGGCGGTGCTGAAGATTCCGGACCTGATCGGGCTGGAGCAGAAGCTGGCGGATGCCGGATTGATCTGACCGATAACAAACAAAAAGCCCGCGTTAGCGGGCTTTTTTATGGCGCTGCAGTGGGCCTAGAAATCGCCCCACAACTGCTGCGCCACGCTTAACGCCACCACCGGCGCAGTCTCCGTGCGCAGTACGCGCGGGCCGAGGCGGGCGGCGTGGAAGCCCAGGGTCTTGGCCAAGGCGACTTCGCTCTCGTTCAGCCCGCCTTCCGGGCCGATCAGAAAGGCCAGCGACTTAGGCTGCGGGTGGCTGGCCCAAGGCTCGGCGACCGGGTGCAGCACCAACTTGAGTTCGGCAGTTACCTGCCCCAGCCAGTCGTTCAGGCTGATGGGTGGATGAATAATTGGCAGCACCGAGCGGCCGCATTGCTCGCAGGCGCTGATTGCCACCTGCCGCCAGTGCGCCATGCGCTTGTCGGCGCGTTCATCCTTGAGGCGCACTTCGCAGCGCTCGCTGACGATCAGGCTGATTTCATTGGCGCCCAGTTCGGTGGCTTTCTGAATCGCCCAGTCCATCCGCTCGCCGCGCGACAGGCCTTGGCCCAGATGAATATGCAGGGGGGATTCGGCCTGGCCGGCAAAGGCTTCGCGCAACTCGACGCGTACGCTTTTCTTGCCCACTTCGATCAGCTCGCCCCGGTAATCCTGGCCGCTGCCATCGAACAATTGCACGGCATCGCCCACGGCATGGCGCAGCACTCGGCCGATATAGTGGGCCTGGGCTTCCGGCAGCTCATGCTGGCCGAGAGAGAGGGGGGCATCGATAAAGAAACGGGATAGGCGCATGGATTGATCGCTGCAGCGGCACAGTTGAGGCGGCAAGCTTAACGCCTCAGGCGTACCGCATACAGCCGGCTAGGTAGGAACACTTAGCCCGGATCGCGAAAGCCGGGGTAGTTGGCATTGCCTTGCGCCGCGCTGACCGAGGTGCGGGTGGCGAGGTCGATCCCCTCAGTTGCTACCTCGGCGAGGAAGTCGATCTGCTCGGGGGTGATCACGTACGGCGGTAGGAAATACACCACGCTGCCCAGTGGCCGCAGCAGTGCGCCGCGCTCCAGAGCGTGCTGGAACACCTTGAGGCCGCGGCGCTCCTGCCAGGGGTAGGCGGTCTTGCTGGCCTTGTCCTGCACCATCTCGATGGCCAGGGCCATGCCGGTCTGGCGTACCTCGGCGACATGCGGATGGTCGGCCAGGTGCGCGGTGGCGCTGGCCATCCGCGCGGCCAGGGCCTTGTTGGCCTCGATCACATTGTCCTGTTCGAAGATATCCAGGGTCGCCAGGGCGGCCGCGCAGGCCAGTGGATTGCCGGTATAGCTGTGCGAGTGGAGGAAGGCGCGCAGGGTCGAGTAGTCGTCGTAGAACGCCTCATACACCTCGTTGGTAGTCAGGCACGCCGCCAGCGGTAGATAGCCTCCAGTCAGCGCTTTCGATAGGCAGAGGAAATCCGGACGGATGCCGGCCTGCTCGCAGGCGGACATCGTCCCGGTGCGGCCGAAGCCCACGGCAATTTCGTCATGAATCAGGTGCACGCCGTAGCGGTCGCAGGCTTCGCGCAGCAGCTTGAGGTAGATCGGGTGGTACATGCGCATGCCGCCTGCGCCCTGGATCAGCGGCTCGACGATTACCGCCGCGACTTCATGGCCATGCTCGGCCAGTGTCTGTTCCATAGCGGCGAACATATTGCGTGAATGTTCTTCCCAGCTCATGCCGTCGGGGCGGTGGTAGCAATCCGGGCTAGGCACCTTGATGGTGTCCAGCAGCAACGCCTTATAGGTGTCGGTAAACAGTGCCACATCACCCACCGACATCGCCGCGATGGTTTCGCCGTGGTAACTGTTGGAGAGGGTGACGAAGCGCTTCTTCGCTGGTTTGCCGACGTTGAGCCAGTAGTGAAAGCTCATCTTCAGCGCGACTTCGATGCAGGACGAGCCGTTGTCGGCGTAGAACACCCGGTCCAGGCCTGCTGGGGTCATTTTGACCAGGCGTTCGGACAATTCGATCACCGGCTGATGGCTGAAGCCGGCGAGGATCACATGCTCTAGCTGGTCGACCTGATCCTTGATGCGCTGATTGATCCGTGGGTTGGCATGGCCAAACACGTTGACCCACCAAGAGCTGACCGCGTCGAGGTAGCGCTTGCCGTCGAAGTCCTCGAGCCACACGCCTTCGCCGCGTTTGATCGGCACCAGCGGCAGTTGCTCGTGGTCCTTCATTTGCGTGCAGGGGTGCCAGAGCACTTTCAGGTCACGCTGCATCCACTGGTCATTCAGGCTCATCGCTCGATTCATTCCTCGGTTCGCAATCATCTGCACCAAGCCTATCAGAAGCACTGCGGCGGATGGACGGCACAACCGCGCTCAAATGCCCAAGCCTCCGCTGATCCGCTCTATCATGCCGCCTGTAGCCTGGTGGCTGAACTTTGTCGAGTGCCGCTAGACTAAATTCGCTGAGTTGAAGGGGCGAGCAACGCATCGTATTTCCCGATATTTCAAAGCGAAAATTTCCGCTTTTAGTCGATAGGTTTGTTGCTAGTCTTGCTCCACTCGCGGTCTCAGTTCTTCTTTCGGAAAGCTTTCAATGCAATGGCGCAATAGCTCTTCTCACTACGGCCTGGTCAGCATCCTCATGCACTGGCTGGTGGCGGTGGTCGTGTTCGGCCTGTTTGGTCTGGGTTACTGGATGGTCGACCTGGACTACTACAGCAGCTGGCGCCAGACCGCCCCGGACCTGCACAAGAGCATCGGCCTGGTGCTGTTCGCGGTGATGCTCGGTCGCGTGCTGTGGCGCTGGTTCAGTCCGCCGCCGGCGAGTTTGCCGAACCACGGGCGGATGACCCGCCTGGCCAGCAAGCTGGGCCACAGCTTTCTCTACCTGGGTCTGTTTGTTCTGATGATTTCCGGCTACCTGATCTCTACGGCAGACGGCCGCGGCATTCCGGTATTCGGTTTGTTTGAAGTACCGGCCAGCCTGACCAGCATTCCTGATCAGGAAGACGTAGCCGGGCTGGTGCATGAGTACCTGGCGTGGGCGCTGGTGATCTTCGCCAGTGTGCATGCCCTGGCTGCGCTGAAACACCACTTTATTGATCGTGACCGTACGCTTACGCGGATGTTCGGTCGCTAGTTCCGTTTGCTGTTTCCGGGGCTGAATTGGCCCTATCCCACACTCACAAGGAGCATGCCCATGTTGAAGAAAACCCTAGTAGCCCTGGCACTTGGTGGCGCACTGATCGGCGCTGGTCAGGCGATGGCCGCCGATTACGCCATCGACAAGCAAGGCCAGCACGCCTTCGTTAATTTCAAGATCAGCCACCTGGGCTACAGCTGGCTGTACGGTACGTTCAAGGATTTTGACGGCAGCTTCAGCTTCGACGCCGCCAAGCCACAGGACAGCAAGGTCAACG
>JBIHZW010000191.1:0-7117 GCA_044240245.1 Pseudomonas sp.
GTGGGGCGAAATAGTTGTTCGCCTCCCAGTTCTGGTACAGGGCGGTTTCAATGGCGTGCGGCTGGTAGGTCTTGTCCATGCGCGGCGGGACCCTTATGACGGCTAGACGGAAAAGCCGGCAAGTATAGCGGGGATGGCACCTGTGGCGTAAGGCCGGGCGTGGAACGGCTGACTGGTGGGCGTAAGGTTTATGGAGTCACTTGTCGCCCGGATGCAATCCGGGGCAGCGCCTCCCCGGATTGCGCTGTGGCACTACGGGCAGCTATCTGCGCGGTGGCAGCAAGCGGCTTAGGCGCGCATCCAGGCGGCGTTTCAGCTCGGCCTCGATCTGCGGCACGAAATCGTCGATCACATCCTGCAGGATCAACTGAGCGGCGGCGCGCAGTTCACTGTCCAGACGATTCATCTCGCTGTCGCGGCTGACGCTCTGGGTCACCGTAGCGCGCAGGCTCTGTGCGGGCGTGATAAGGCCAGGCTTGGGGCTTGGCTGCTGGGCGGCGACGCTCGGCGGCGGGGTAACGATTTCCGAAAGCAGGGGGATGCTATCTGGATCGAGCGAGTCGATCAGCAGCGGTGGCTCGAAGTTTTCATCGCCCAGCAGTTGGCGGATCGACTCCAGGTCGTTCAGCAGTTGAGCGGGTTTTTGCGGCGGTTTTGGGGTGTCCATACTGTGCAACTAGAGTTCGACTCGTTTTGGATCATACCCGCGCTGACGGTAGCTGCGGAAATTCTCCCGGCAGGCGGTCAGCAGATCAGGTTCCTGGTTGACGATTTCAATCACCCGGCTAAAGCGCTCGACCTGCGGTGAAAGGGTGCTGCCGAGGTTGATCAGTACGCCTTGAGCGCTGCTGGGTTCTTCGTCCAGGCCAATCACCACCGGTGCTTGCGCGTCTTCTTCGCACAGGCTGTGCGGTACAAAGCTTTCCGCCTTGAAGCGCCACAACAGTTCGTCCGCCTCACTGCATTGCTGTGCATCGCTGCCACGCAGAAACACTGGCATACCGGCGCGCCAGGCTTTCATCGCCAACTGACAGGCCGCGCGCAGGCGCTCGGCCGGCACGGCGGTGGAGAGTACGTAGAATTCTATTCGGGGCATGGCGACACGTTTTGGCGTTAGTTGCAGGAGCGGCTTGCTGATAGGCGCGCAGCTTACCAGTCAATCGCGGTCAAGACCGCTCCTGCAATGCGCCAGAGGCTCAGGCGTTGCTGCGATCTAGCAAATACTGCGTCAGCATCGGCACTGGACGACCGGTTGCGCCTTTGTCCTTGCCGCCACTGATCCAGGCGGTGCCGGCGATATCCAGGTGCGCCCAGTGGTAGTTCTTGGCAAAGCGCGAGAGGAAGCAGCCAGCGGTAATTGTGCCGGCTTTCGGTCCGCCGATATTGGCGATGTCGGCAAATGGACTATCAAGCTGCTCCTGGTATTCGTCATACAGCGGCAGCTGCCAGGCGCGGTCGTCGGCGGTTAGGCCAGCGCCGAGTATCTGCTGCACCAGTTCGTCGTTGTTACCCATCAGGCCGGAGACATTGCTGCCCAGGGCAACGATGCAGGCGCCGGTGAGGGTGGCGATGTCGATCACCGCTTGCGGCTTGAAGCGCTCGGCATAGGTCAGGGTGTCGCACAGCACCAGGCGGCCTTCGGCGTCGGTGTTGAGGATTTCCACGGTCTGCCCGCTCATGGTGGTGACGATATCGCCGGGGCGAGTGGCGCCGCCGCTCGGCATGTTCTCGGCACAGGCCAGTAGGCACACCAGGTTGATCGGCAGTTGCAGCTCCAGCACGGCCTTGAGGGTGCCGAATACGCTGGCGGCGCCGCACATGTCGTACTTCATCTCATCCATGCCGGCAGCCGGCTTGATGCTGATGCCGCCGGTGTCGAAGGTGATGCCTTTGCCGACCAGGGCGTAGGGCTTCTCGGATTTTTTGCCGCCTTGGTAATGCATGACGATCATGCGTGGCGGCTGGTCGCTGCCCTGGGCCACGGCGAGGAAGGCGCCTGCCCCCAGTTCCTTGAGCTTCTTCTCGTCGAGAATTTCGACCTTGAGGTTCTTGTAGGCCTTGCCCAGGTTTTTGGCTTCTTCGGCGAGATAACTCGGGTGGCAGAGGTTCGGCGGCAGGTTGCCGAGGTCCTTGGTAAAGGCCATGCCGGCGGCAATCGCCTGGGCGTGCGTGCTGGCGCGCTCGGCGTCGGCCAGGTTGGCTTTGTCCGTGAGCAGGGTGAGCTTCTTCAGTGCGCCGGCTTCGGCCTTCTGGCTCTTGAAACGGTCGAAGCAGTAGCCGGCATCGGCCAGGCTTTCCACCATCAGGCGGGTTTTGCCGTAGGTTTCGCGGCCCTTGACCTGCAGCTCGTCGAGCGCAAGTACTGCGTCGCTGCCGCCGAGGTTTTTCAGGCTGCTGTAAACGCTGGTGATCAATTTGCGCAGTTGGCGGTCAGACAGTTCGCTGTCTTTGCCGGTGCCGACTAGCAATACGCGCTCGGCCTTCAGGTTCGGCAGGTTGTGTACCAGCAGGGTCTGGCCGACCTTGCCGGCCAGGTCGCCGCGCTTGAGCAGGGCGCTGATCGCGCCAGCGCTGGCGGTGTCGATGGCCTTGGCGGTTTCGCCGAGTTTTTTGCCCTCACCAACAGGGATAACCAGGGTGGCGGTTTTTAGTGTTTCTGGGCGTGCGCTTTTAACAATAAATTCCATTACGTGGTGTCCCCAAGACAAGGCGTCGGTATTGCAGGATAATGCCGGCTATTTTTCGATGGTTCGCCAGTTGGGCGAGCCGGCAAGCAGTGCGGCTAGTTTGATCTTAGCCGCCTGAGCCTGACAACCCTGGAGTGTCTGGTTTGATCGTCTTCCGTTATCTGTCTCGTGAAGTGTTGTTGACCCTGAGTGCCGTGAGCGCGGTGCTGCTGGTCATCATTATGAGTGGCCGCTTTATCCGCTATCTGGCCCAGGCGGCGCAGGGTCTGCTCGACCCTGGGGTGCTGCTGATGATCATGGCGTACCGGATTCCTGGCTTCCTCCAGCTGATTCTGCCGTTGGGGCTGTTTCTCGGCATCCTCCTGGCCTACGGGCGGATGTACCTGGACAGCGAGATGACGGTGCTCTCGGCCACCGGCATGAGCCAGCAGCGTTTGCTGACTTACAGCCTGGCGCCTGCGGCCCTGGTGGCGTTACTGGCCGGCTGGCTGAGTCTGGGCCTGGCCCCGCAAGGCGTTGAGCATGTGGCGCGGATTCTTAACCAGCAGAGCGCCATGACTGAGCTGGATACCCTGGTGCCTGGGCGTTTTCAATCGATGAAAAATGGCTCGCGGGTGACCTACACCGAGGAACTGTCCGAAGATCGCGGCTCGCTGGCCGGGGTGTTTATTTCCGAGAAGCAGCTGTCCCGCGAGGGCGACAAGGAGCGTGGTATTTCTGTGCTGGTGGCCGAATCAGGTCGCCAGGAGATTCAGGCCGATGGCAGCCGCTACCTGATTCTGGAAAATGGCTACCGCTATGACGGCAATCCGGGCCAGGCCGATTACCGCGCCATCAAATACGACACTTACGGCGTTCTGCTGCCCAAGCCAGAAGTGGCGGTGGAGGTCACCGACCGCGAGGCGATGCCGACGCGCGAGCTGATTGGTAGCGACAAACCGCGCATGCAGTCCGAGTTGCAGTGGCGCTTGTCGATCCCGGTGCTGGTTTTTGTAGTCACACTACTGGCGGTGCCGCTGTCGCGAGTCAACCCACGCCAAGGGCGCTTCCTCAAGCTGTTGCCGGCCATTCTGCTTTACATGGCTTACCTGGCGCTGCTGATTGGCGCGCGTGGCGCCTTGGATAAAGAGAAGATCCCCGCAGCACTTGGCTTGTGGTGGGTGCATGGCGTGTTCTTATTGATCGGGCTACTGCTGCTTTATTGGGAGCCGCTGCGTTTGCGCTGGGCGGCCCGTCGTGTGGCACAGGAGGTGGCCCGTGGTTAAGTTGGATCGTTACATCGGTGCACAGGTATTTGTCGCCATCCTTGCCGTGCTGGGCATCATTGTTGGCCTGGCGCTGCTGTTTGCCTTTATCGATGAGCTGGGCGATGTCGAGGACAACTACAGCCTGCTCGATGCCCTCGGCTATGTACTGCTGACGGCGCCGCGGCGCATCTATGAAATGCTGCCGATGGCGGCGCTGATCGGTTGCCTGATCGGCTTGGGCTCGCTAGCCAGTAACAGCGAACTGACCATCATGCGTGCGGCCGGTGTATCGATCGGCCGGATTGTCTGGGCGGTGATGAAGCCGATGCTGGTGCTGATGCTGGTCGGCGTGCTGATTGGTGAGTACCTCGCGCCCTATAGCGAAAATCAGGCCCAGGCCAGTCGTGCCATGGCCCAAGGCGGCGGTGAAGCGCAAAGCGCTAAGCGCGGCCTGTGGCATCGCCAGGGGCAGGAATATGTGCATATCAACGCCGTGCAGCCCAATGGCGTGCTGCTCGGCGTTACTCGCTATCGTTTTGATGAACAGAAGCGCATGCAGTCTTCCAGCTTCGCGCGACGTGCCCAGTACCAGGGCGATCACTGGCAGCTGGAAGATGTCGCGACCACGCATTTCCGTGAGCGCAGCAGTGAGGTTATTACGCAGGGCAGCGAGCGCTGGGATGTCGAGTTGACGCCACAGCTGCTCGGCACCGTGGTGTTGGCGCCGGATGCGTTGTCGATGACCGGTCTGTGGAATTACATCCATTACCTGGCTGAGCAGGGCCTGAATAACAGTCAGTACTGGCTGTCGTTCTGGACCAAGGTGCTGCAGCCCTTGGTAACGGCAGCACTGGTACTGATGGCGATCTCCTTTATCTTCGGCCCGCTGCGCTCGGTAACCCTGGGGCAGCGCGTATTTACCGGGGTGCTGGTGGGCTTTGTGTTCAAGATCAGCCAGGACCTGCTCGGTCCGTCGAGCCTGGTATTCGGCTTCTCGCCGCTGCTGGCGGTATTGATTCCCGCAGGTATCTGCGCGCTGGCCGGTGTCTGGTTACTACGCCGCGCGGGTTGATTCAGGCGTAAAAAAAGCCGGGCTGCACACTGAGTGCAGCCCGGCTTTTTTATGCATTGAATTTACTTTTTATGGATGTTCTTCGGCAGCTGAATCACTTGGCTGTCCGAATAGATGTCATGCCAGCTGCGCTTTTGCTTGTCCCAGAGCATCCAGAGAAAGCCCAGGCCCAGCAGCAGCCAGGAGCCGATGGCGACCAGAAAGCGCAGCAATGCCTGCCATAGGCTGATCGCCGTGCCGTCGGCATTCTGGATGCGCAGGCCCCAGACCTGCATGCCCAGGGTCTGGCCGTTGTGGGTCCAGAACTTGGCGAAGAAGCCAAACAGGCTGAGAAACAGCAGGGTCGAGAGCAGAGGATCGCCATCCAGAGCGCCGGCGTCGGACATCTGCTTGAGCTGCGCCTCGCCGTAGAACCCCATCAGGATCAGCTTGTAGATAAAGGTCACGACGATCAGCAGCGCGATGCACAGCAAAAAGTCATAAAACATCGCAGCGAGGCGGCGGATCAGTCCGGCGCTGGGGAATTCACCCTGCGGGCGCAGCAGGTGTTTCGGCATGGTCGGCTCTTTACTCAATCGGCTGGCGGAATGGCGGCAACAATACGGCATTCATAGGAATAGCCGGCCATAAAAAAATGACCGGGAGTCATTTTTAACGTCGCGCAGCGACGGCCAAAAGGGTGGTCGCCATGGATGGCAGGGCATAAAAAACCCCTGATGTTGCCATCAGGGGTTCTTCGGCGCGGCAGGATTATTCCTGAATTTGTACTTCGTCAGCCTGCATGCCTTTCTGGCCTTGCACAGCGATAAAGCTGACTTTCTGGCCTTCTTTCAGGCTCTTGAAGCCGTTGCTTTGGATCGCGCGGAAGTGCACGAACAGATCCGGACCGCTTTCAGGAGTGATAAAACCAAAACCTTTCTCGTCGTTAAACCACTTGACGGTACCGCTCTGACGATTCGACATGTTGTATTTCCTTGAACCTGGAGTTGATGACAGCCGCTACTCGACATGAGGGGCTGAATACTGGTTGCAAGGCGGTGTGCGACGGTCGAGCGGGATGTAGCGGATCTAGATGATCTACTGCACCAGGTCACGATTTTCGGCGACCCATGCAAACACAGTGGGAAAACTTTACGCCAACTTCCAGGCAAATGCCAAGCCCCTACAGGGCATGCAGTTGTTGGGCTGCAGGTGTTTTGTGCGCTTTTTCGAAAGGCCCTTTAAGGGAGTAAGGGGTACTGGGAAGTGCGATCTTGGCTCGCTGTCCTGGCTGCCCGCGGCTTTATTGCAGGCAATAAAAAAGGCCTTGATGATCAAGGCCTTTCTTTGAATCTATGGTGCCCCGGGGGAGACTCGAACTCCCACTTCTTTCGAAAACGGATTTTGAATCCGCCGCGTCTACCGGTTCCGCCACCGGGGCACAATGGCGGCGCAGTATAGGGATGGTGTTGGGGTTGGTCAATCCACTTGCGTGGTCAGAATGCATGATTTCCGGTAAGCTTTGCCGCCCTGCTAGACGACCCCCTTCCGACCATGCGCGTTGCCGACTTCAATTTCGAGCTGCCAGACGCTCTGATTGCCCGCCACCCCCTTGCCGAACGTCGTGCCAGCCGTTTGCTGGTGCTTGATGGGCCGACAGGTGAGCTGGCTCATAAACAGTTCAGTGATCTGCTGGATTACCTGCGCCCTGGCGATCTGATGGTGTTCAACAACACCCGGGTGATTCCGGCGCGGCTGTTCGGCCAGAAGTCTTCGGGTGGCAAGCTGGAAATTCTGGTCGAGCGCGTGCTGGACGCTCATCGCGTGTTGGCACATGTGCGTTCGAGTAAGTCGCCCAAGCCGGGATCTAGCATTCTGATTGACGGTGGTGGCGAGGCCGAGATGGTTGCTCGTCACGATGCGCTGTTCGAGCTGCGCTTTAGCGAAGAAGTGCTGCCGCTGCTGGAGCGGGTAGGGCATATGCCGCTGCCGCCCTATATTGATCGGCCGGATGAGCAGGCCGACCGCGAGCGCTATCAGACGGTGTATGCGGACCGTGCCGGCGCCGTGGCGGCGCCGACCGCTGGGCTGCATTTTGATCAGCAGCTGCTGGCGGCGATTGCCGAGAAGGG
>JBIHZW010000192.1:0-7111 GCA_044240245.1 Pseudomonas sp.
CCAGCTTACGCAGCTGACGTAGCTGTTCCTGGCTGGTTTCCAGGTCCTGCATCAGCGCACTTTCGGTGACTTCCACCTCCAGCTGTTGCGGGGCCAACTCATGCTGATCCAGCACCCGACGCAGGTCATCGACCAGTTGCGGCATGCCGAACTGCACCGGGCTGACATTCAGGCTGATCACCAGCTCGTCACCGTACTGCTGGCTCAGCTGTTGGCATTTTTCCACCCCGGCCTGGAAGATCCAGCTGCCCAGGCGGTTGATCAGGCGAGTTTCTTCCAGCAGTGGAATAAACACCCCCGGTGCCACAGTGCCAGCAACCCGATGCTGCCAACGCAGTAAAGCCTCGAAGCCGCGCAGACGTCCGGTTTCCAGGTAGATCTGCGGCTGATAGACCAGGACGAAATCATCATTCTCGATGGCATTGCGCAGGCTTTCTTCCAGCATCAGCCGTGAGCGCGCGCGGCCGTTCATTTCCGGGGAGAAGAAGCGGTATTGCTGGCGGCCGGTGCGCTTGGCCTCATACATGGCCATGTCCGCTGCGCGCAGCAAGCCTTCCACGGTTTGCCCACACTCGGGGAAACAGGCAATGCCCACGCTCGCGCCCAGAGTCACCTCAATGCCGTCGAGGTTATGCCGCACCGACACCTGTTCAATCAGTTTTTCAGCGATGCGCGCTGCGTCTTCCGGATGATCCAGGCTGTCGAGCAAAGCGGTGAATTCATCGCCGCCAATCCGCGCCAGGCTGTCGTAGGGACGTAGGCTGGCCTTAAGTTGTTCGCCGACCAGTTTCAACAAGCGGTCGCCAACATCATGGCCGAGCGAGTCGTTAATGCGTTTAAAACCATCCAGATCAAGATAAAGCACAGCCATACGATGGCCGCTGCGATTGATCCGCGACAGCGCCGACTCCAGCGCCTGATAGAACCCACGGCGGTTAAGCAGGCCGGTCAGGGCGTCGGTAATCGCCTGGGACTCCAGCTGCTGATGCAGGTGGCGCACCACCGACATATCCAGGGCCATCACCACCATCGCATGCTGCAGGCGCGGCAAGGGTGAGCAGGACAGCGCCACCGGCACCTGGCCGCCGTTCAGCGTGCGCAAGCTGGCATCGTGCAAGCGATAAGCCTCGCCGCGCCGCCACTGCAGGTAAAACTCGGACTGACGCCACTCGCTGGTCACTTGCGGGCTGACCAAGTAGGAAAGCATTTCACTGCCTTCCAGGTCGTTGATCGAACCTTCAAGCATGCGCGCCATGGCCGGATTGGCGAAATTGATGCGGCCATCTTCGCCCACCACCATGATGCCTTCGGCGGCGTTATCCAGCACCGAAGCATTGAAGGCCCGCGCCGTGTCCAGTTGCTGGGTCAGCTGCAGCAGCTCGCTGCGACTGCGCTCATGTTCGAGCAGGGCATGAATCTTGTGGCGCAGCACGTTGGAGTCGAACGGTTTGAGCATGAAATCCACCGCGCCGGTGGCGTAGCCCTTGATGACCGAGTCCTGGGTCTGGGAGATGGCGGACACGAAGATGATCGGGGTGTAGCGGGTTCGCGGGTTGCCGCGCATCAATCGGGCGACTTCGAAGCCGTCCATGTGCGGCATTTGTACATCCAGCAGCACCAGGCCGACGTCCTCTTCGAGCAGGCACTGCAGGGCGGCCTCGCCCGAGTCGACACAGCGCAGTTGCCAGTCGCCCTCTTCCAGCAGAGCCTGCATGGCTTCCAGATTTTCCGGACGGTCGTCCACCACCAGCAGAATCTGCGTACTGGTGGCGACCTTCAGCTGCACGTGTGCCATATGTCCTCCCTGTGTCCCTGGCGAGCGCCTTGCGACTCCTGTTGCGGTTCAGGTTAGCAGGCGTTGGCAAAACTACTGCGGTGGTGCTGCAGGTGCTGCGAATGAGCGCATCGGTGGCTCGACAGTGGCCAACCAGCGCACCAGCAGCTCGAGCAAAGCCTCGCGGCTGACCGGTTTGGCCAGGTAGTCATCGGCGCCCGCGGTGATGCACTTCTCCCGATCACCCTTCATTGCATGCGCGGTCAGGGCGATGATCGGAATATTGCAACCGTGCTCGGTTTTGAGCAGCCGGGTAGCGGTGTAGCCGTCCATGGTCGGCATGGCCATATCCATCAGGATCAGGTCGAACGGCTCGCGCTCATAACAGTTGATGGCTTCCTGGCCGTCCTTGGCCGAGCTGATGATCAACCCCACCTCGTCGAGCAAGGCGGTCAAGGCGTAGACATTGCGCACATCATCATCCACCAGCAGCACGCGCCGGCCTTCCAGCGGGCTCTCGACGCTGAAGCTTCTCGCCCCTGAGGGGGCGCGCACGCTGCCGAGAAAGCCCTGCACGGCTTCGCTCAGTTCCTGCATGTCCTCACCGTGCTTGTGCACCACCACCGCGCTGTAACGGCGCAGGCGCTGTAAGGCCTGGCGGGTAACATCGACACCGGTATTGATTACCACCCGCGTGCCATTCAGCGGACGCTGCCGGTTGAGTGTTTCCAGTAGTTCAAAGCCGTCCTGATCGGGCAGGTCGAGGTCGATCACCAATGCGTTGAACATCCCACTGGCGTAGGCCTGCTGCGCCTCATCGGCACGCGCGCAGGCCTGCACATCGAAGCCCAGCTGCTGCAGATGCTCACGGTAATGTTCACGCTCAACCTCGACATCCTCGACCAGCAACAGGCGCTGCGCTGGCGACTGGTCAAGCTGTTGCAGATCGACAAAGACCTGCTCCAGATCCGCGCGCTGAATCGGCTTAACCAAGTAGCGCGTGCCGTCATCGTTCCAGTCCACCGGCTGCGGCACGCAGGAGATGATATGCACCGGCGTGTTGCGATGGCTGGCCTGGCCGCGCAGGCGGCGAAACAGCTGCCAACCGCTGATATCCGGCAGCAGAATATCCAGGATCACCGCACTGAAGTGCTCGCCTTGCAGCAGGTTGAGCGCCTGCAACCCAGAGCGGCAATGCACGCTGGAAAAGCCGTGGGCATGCGCCTCTTCGGCCAGCACCGCGGCAAAGTTCACATCGTCTTCGACAATCAGCACCGCTGGGCCTTCACCGCTGCGTTGCGGCGCGTCTGCTGCAGGCTCCGTCTGGGCCTGCGCCACCACGCGCACCGGCAGGTGCACAGTAAAGCAGGAGCCCTCACCCGGCGCGCTTTGCAGGCTGATCTCGCCGTCCATCGCCAGTACCAGCTGGCGGGTAATCGCCAACCCCAGCCCGGTGCCACCGAAGCGCCGGCTGGTGGAACCGTCGATCTGCTGGAAGGCCTGAAAAATCTGTTCATGCTGCTCGGCCGCAATGCCTATGCCGCTGTCGCGCACGCTGAAGTTGAGCAGCTCATGGCCCTCCTCCGGCTCACCGCTGGCGCAGGACACTGTCAGGCTGACCTCGCCGTGCTCGGTGAACTTGAGGGCATTGGACAGCAGGTTACGCAGGATCTGCTGCAGGCGGATGCGGTCCGTGTGAATCACCCGCGGCACACCAGCCTCCAGCTGGGTGTGCAAACGCAGGCCCTTGATTTCGGCCATCGGCCGCAGACTGGCATCCAGCTCGACCAGAATGTCCTGCATGTTCAGCGGTTCGAGTTTGAGCTGCATACGCCCGGATTCGACCTTGGCCAGGTCCAGCACATCGTTGATCAACTGCAGCAGATCACTGCCAGCGCGGTGCACGATATCGGCATGTTTGGCCTGCTTCTCGGTCAGGTTGCCAGCACTGTTCAGGCGCAGCTGGTCGCTGAGAATCAGGATGCTATTGAGCGGCGTGCGCAGCTCGTGGGACATATTGGCGAGAAATTCCGACTTGTAGCGGTTGGCCAGAATCAGCTGCTCGGCCTGATCACGTAGACGCTGCTCGGCGGCCTTACGCTCGCTGATGTCGATGATTACTGCCTGCACCAGTGCATCTTCGCCACCACGGATCGGCGAAAGGCCTACCTCCAAAGGAATCTGTCGACCATCGCGGTGCTGGCCGAACAGCTCACGGTTATTGCCCATGCGCCGTGGTTCAGGGCTCTTCTGATAGCCCTGACGCATCGGCACATGGCTGCCACGCAAGGCCGAGGGCAGCAAAATCTCTACCGGCTGAGAGAGCAACTCCTCGCGGCCATAACCAAACAGCTGCTCGGTCTGGCGGTTGACCATGGCGATACAGCCTTGGTTGTCGACCAGCACAATGGCATTGGGCGACGCCTCGACCACTAGGCGAAAACGCTCTTCAGCGCCTTTGCGCGCGCGCAGGTCAATCAGGTTGATCAGGTAATTGACCCCTCCGGAGTCGCCCAGCACGCTCAGGCTCAGGGCCACCGGCACTTCTTCGCCGAGGTCGCGGCGGGCCAAGTATTCATTGGACAGCTCAGAGGTATCGTGATCGATGGCCAGTGCACTCAACTGCTCGACGGTCGGCAGAAAGCGCTTGACCCGCTCACCGATCAAGCCCTCGGGCGTGGAGTCGAGCAAATCGGCGGCGCTGCGGTTGGCCATCTCGATACGGCCCTGGGCGTTGCACAGCAACGTCGCCACCGGCAACCGCTCGACCAGCAGGCGAAAACGCTCTTCACGCTCACGCAATTTATCGGTGGCCAGATGATTGGCATGCAGCTCGCGCTCACGCAGATACAGGTAGCCACCAACCAGCAACGCCAGCAGAGCCGCTGCCACCAAGCCGATCCACAGACTGATGCCGCCACGGCTGGAAAAGGCCGCCTCATAGGCTGGCGTACTGGTTACCTCCAGCACCCAGTTACGCCCATACAGCGGTAACTCCAGCACATGTTTGAAGCGTGGCTGCAGCTCTGCGCCCTGCGCCTCGGCGCTTAACAACGGGGTTTGCAAGGCTTGCTGATCCTTGATCACCACATCGAAACGCTGGCTCTGCGCACCGAGAATGCCCTCCATCAGCTCATGGCTGCGAAACGCCCCATGCACCACGCCGAGCAAGGCCGCCCGGCGTTCCTCCGCACTACTCTGCGGCATGCCAGGCAGGTACACCGGCAAAAACAGCAGCACCCCACCCTGCACATTGGCCTCGGTTTCCTGGCGCAAGGTGACCGGCGCACTGAGAATTGCCTGGCCACTGTCGATGGCCTGCTCAACTGCGGCATTCCGTACGGCTTCGCTGAGCATGTCGTAACCCAGCACCCGCCGATTGCGCCAATCCAACGGGCTGATGTAGTCGATCAACAGGTAATGCTCGCGCGCCCCTGCTGGGGAAATCTGGTAGTCCGCTCGCCCCTGGCTCTGCTGCGCAGCCAGAAAAGCATCGAGCTGCTCGGTACGCAGATAACGCGACCAGGCCAGGGCCAGGATGCCCGGATAGCGGTCCTGCAGCTGCAGCTGATCGAGGGCGCGATCCCATTCGGTCAGGGACACATGATCACTGCCGGTCATCAACCCGGAGACGCCCCGCAGGACCATTTCATAGGCGCGCATGCGGCTTTTCACGCGCTGGCCGATGTCCTGCGCTTCCAGCTCGAAGCGCTGCTGGCTCTGCTCGCGCTCACGCTGTTCGAAGACCTGCCACTGCCAGACGATCAAAGCCCCCAGGCCAAGCGACAAGGCCAGGGTGACCCACAATGGCAGCCAGGGTTTACGCGAGGTGGATGCTGGCTTGTCGTCCATGATCTCTCCAGTTTTCGTCCATGTCTGGCGCGGGCAACGCGCCGTAGCGGCGGGGTTATTGGAACCACTGCCAGCAGTCTAGTCACGAATTGAACAGGCGGCCGAGTCTAAATTGCAGGCATAAAAAAGCCGCGCATTCGGGCGAATACGCGGCTTTTATGGCGCGCTGGTTACAGCGGACGCAGGTTGATTTCTACCCGACGATTCTGCGCGCGGCCTGCTTCATTGGCATTGCTGGCAATCGGCTGGTTCGGGCCCGCGCCAAAGGACGACAGGCGCGAAGCTGGCACACCATTGGCACTCAGGTATGAGGCGACGCTCTGCGCACGGCGATTGGAGAGGTTCTGGTTCAACTCCAAAGAACCGGTACTGTCGGTATGACCGACGATATCCACACCGTTCTTGTCGAACTCCTTGAACACCGTGACCAGGGAGTTGAGCGTTGGGTAAAAGCTGCTTGAGATATCCGCCGAGTTGCTGGCAAAGGTGATATTGCCCGGCATGATCAGCTTCAGATCATCGCCATTGCGCTGCACCTGTACGCCCGTTCCCTGCAGGGTCTGACGCAGCTTGGCTTCCTGGGTGTCGACGTAATAGCCATAGCCACCACCTGCCGCACCACCGACTGCCGCACCGATCAAGGCACCTTTGGCGCGGTCCTTCTTGCTGGACGTGGCCGCGCCAATCACCGCACCGGTAACTGCGCCAACACCGCCGTAGATGCCCGCCTTGCCCGCTTCACGCTCACCGGTATAAGGGTTGGTGGTACAGCCGGCGAGCACGCCAAGACCGAGGGTAACAACAGCCAGATTTCGCCACAGCTTCATGCGTACTTCCTTTGAATATCGGATCGGGACAGGTTTGCACCTGGATTTTCGAGCCAGAAACGCGGTTTAAGTTCCCCTAGCCGCGCAATTGAGTGGGAAGACTATGCCCGAATAAAGGGGTTCTCGCGCATCTCATCGCCGAGCCGCGTATCGGCACCATGGCCGGTCACCACGGTGGCGTCCTCGTCCAGGGTATATAAACGCTGCTTGATCGAGCGCTCGATGGTCGAGTAATCACCGCCCCACAGGTCGGTGCGACCGATACCACGCTTGAACAGGGTGTCACCGGCGATCAGCAGCTTGTCCTGCGGGAACCAGAAGCTCATCGAGCCTGGCGTATGCCCGGGAGTGTGCAGCGCCACCCCACAGCCGCAGGCCAGCTCTTCATCATCGGCCAGCCACTGATCCGGGGCCGGCACTGGCGTGTAGGGCACACCGAACATGCGGCACTGCATTTCCAGGTTATCCCAGAGGAACTGATCTTCCTTATGCAGGTGCAGGGTCGCGCCGGTCTTCTCCTTCATCTGCCCGGAAGCGAGGAAATGATCCAGATGGGCGTGGGTGTGGATGATGCTCACTACCTTCAGACCATGGGCCTCCAGGCGCGCCATGATCAGATCGGGATTGCCGCCCGGATCGACCACAATGGCCTTCTTGG
>JBIHZW010000193.1:0-7106 GCA_044240245.1 Pseudomonas sp.
GGCCGCTGGCGTGATCCACACCGACTTCGAAAAAGGCTTTATCCGCGCCGAAGTCATCGCCTACAACGACTTCATCCAATACAAGGGCGAAGCTGGCACCAAAGAAGCCGGCAAATGGCGCCTGGAAGGCAAGGAGTACATCGTTAAAGACGGCGACGTCATGCATTTCCGCTTTAACGTGTAAGCGCTTGATCGCGCGCAGAAATTTTCACTCAGCAGGGTTGACACCTAACCCCAAGACGCGAATAATGCGCGCCACTCGGCTACGTAGCTCAGCTGGTTAGAGCATAGCATTCATAATGCTGGGGTCCGGGGTTCAAGTCCCTGCGTAGCCACCAAACAAAACAAGGGTTTAGCGAAAGCTAAGCCCTTTTTTGTTTTCAGGGCAGACTACAAACAGACTACATCCAGACCACTCCCTTCTTTTAGCGACAAAGCTGCCGCTCACAGGGAACGCCATCATTGTTCCCGTCCATCATCACCCCAGGACAATTGCGCAGGAAGTAAGTAGCTTCCTCACACGAGCTCATCTGGGAGCAGTGACGCCTTCCATCACATGAATATCGAGAGACAACCTGTGACTTAGGCTGGGTATCAGTCGAAAAGAATGCGGGGATATATCGCTCGAATGAGAACGAAGGTGCGGGCTGCTGGATAACAGGGCTGCTCAGCACTGATCCATTATGACCAATGTTGGAAATGACAGGGCTTTCAGGCTGCTTCATATAAAAGTGCCAAAAGCCAAAGCCGAGAATCAGCACCGCTATCAATTTTTTCACTCTCGCACTCCATTGCACTAAAGGTCAAAAACGACCATATGCTGACTAAATAACAGTATGTCCTGACTGGCAGAGCGGAGAAAGCCTCAAGGCCGACTCCAAGTGATCAGGCGACAGATGTGCATAGCGCATGGTCATGGTGATAGAGGAATGCCCAAGGATTCGCTGCAAGCTGAGAATGTCTCCACCGGCCATCATGTAATGGCTGGCAAAGGTATGCCGGAGGATATGGGTTAGCTGTCCTGGCGTATCGAAGCCGCAGCGCTCATAGGCACCACGGAATGCAGCCCTGCAGGACATGAACAATCGCCCTGTTCCAGGCATTGCGACCTTTAATGCGGCCTCTTCCACTTCCTTTGGTATCGGCACCGATCGAGACTGGCGGTTCTTAGTCCGATGGAAGTGCGCCTTACCACCAAAAATGGCAGCGCGGCCTAGGCTTTCTGCCTCATCCCATCGCGCACCAGTGGCCAAGCAGATCAGAGCAACCGGATATGTATGGTTATTGGTGGAGTTTCGGCACTCTTCCAGCAGTTGGTTGATCTGCTCCAAGGTGAGAAACGACAGTTCAGTTTGGTCGGTCTTGATCTGGCGAATATTGGCGAGCGGGTTCTTGCCTGACCATGCACCGAGGCGGATCAGCTCAGAGAACACAGCCGACAGGTAGCGCTGCTCATGGTTGACCGTATGCGGTGACGCCTCTTTCAAACGAGCTTGGCGATAGCGCGCCCAGGCCAACGATTCGAATTCAGATGCGAGCGGATTACCCAGGCGCTCGACAATCGCTTTGGTACGGGAAAGCCGGGCTTTCTCATCCTTGAGCGAGCAGCCGTGCAGGTCATACCAAACAGTCACCAAATCAGACAGACGATCATCCAGCGGCCGGCCGGTCTGGTTGAAAGTAGAGAAGTAGTCGGACTCATAGCGCTGGGCCGCAGACTTGGTTAGGAATCCGTACTTTCTGATGCGGCGACCAGAGCGGCCATTCTCATAGAAATCAGCCGTCCACGTTTTGCCTTCCTTACGTGCAGTCATACCGCCCTGCCCCACCGAACATGACGTTCTTCAAGGATGCCTTTGATGTGCTTATACAGCGCGTCTTCATCCATACCCTTAGCGGCATAGTGGTCACGGATCACTGGCCAGCATTCCCAATCCTTGAGCCGGTGAAATGCTCGCCTAGCGCCCACTCGCTCCCGTGCCAGCAGGCTTACGAAGTTTCCCAGGAAGAGTTCGACGTTCTTGCCGGAGAAGCCTCGCGAGGTTTTGTAGCTACGTTTGTAATCGGTTTTGCTGAGCAGTGAATCGACCGCCAGATCGACCCGCACATCATCGCGAATTAGCGTCCAGATGGGCTCAAAGTAACCAGGGCGCGCCAATAGCTTGAACTGGCGCAGGCCATAGCGCCAAAGACCGTCGAGGTGCGGTGCAAAAGCGACAAAGCTGTCAGTTTCAATGGGCTGGCCAGTGGGCAGATCGACAGAGCCGCTGGCAAATTGCTGGATAACCGAGTGGTGGTAGCGCAGCTCTACACGCCATACATCCTGAGCCGGGTTGTAGTTCTCGGGATCGTCTTCGTCGAAGCTGTCACGGGCACGCCAGACACCTTCCCAATAGTCGAGCTTGTCACTAGATCGGGCCTGCAGTGTTTTGTTGTAGATACCGATTTGAACGCTACCAGCAGAGCCGAACATGAAGGACTGCCCCTTGCCGTAGGTGGCTGACTCCAGCGTCCATTGGATCTCTTTGATACCTGAAATATCACGCACAGAGCGTGAGCGGCAGTGCATACGAGCAACCAGATCAGCAGGCGGCGTCCATCCTTGGAGATCCAGGGCGAGGTGGACGGCACACTGGTTGCGCTCAACATGGGTCAGCACATGCTCGGCGTAATAATCGAGACGCTGTTGCAAGCGCTCTGGTGAAAAACGGTCGATTGCATGGGGCGACACTTCGATTTTCAGATGAGGGCCGATGTTCTCCAGCTTGGCGTTGAAGTTTTTGACGAGCAGGATGATGCCCAAGTCAGCGTTTTGCAGCTTGTACTGATAACCGGAGTCTTTACCCACACGGCCCGAATGCCAGCGCTGCCCCGCAAAATCAACCAAGGTGCCAGGCTTGTCGAAAAGACACATGATTTCCGGGCGGATCATGCCCCGGTACAACTGGCGGACGGTATCGACGCCACAGCGAAGCAGGCGAACGCCTGACAGATCGATGAAACCCATCTTGCCCGGATCAACAAACAACCGGCTTGCAGGGTTTTCCAATCCGGTCTCTATGTCGAGCCTTGTGAAGTCTTTTGCCTTAGCCATTTTTCACCCAATACTCTGGTTTAATCTGGTTCTACTGTTTTGTTTATCTGACGTGCTACAGGGACGTCACCGGGCGCTCTCGGCGCGCCCGGCGAGGTCTCCCGCTGCGCGTAAACCCTCGCCGGGCCGCCAGAGCGATAGATCGACCCAAGGCTTCGTCGTATCAGGCACCACCACGGAATCCCCCAGGCGATGGATACGGGCGGTCAGCAGTACAACGAGGTTGGTTGTGCGCACCCGCTCAGACTCAGAACGGAAGATCCGCCCGAGGTAGGGAATGTCCCCAAGGATGGGAACAGCCGCGACGGACTTGTCGTTTTGCTGTGATCGAAGCCCACCCAGCAGCACGCCTTGCCCATCCTTGAGCTGCACCCGCGTTAACACCCGTCTTGTGTTGGTGATGATGTCGGCGGCGGTCTTGTCGTCCGAAACACTGGAGGCGGACTGATTAACCTGCAGTTCTATGGCGTCAGCCGGGGTGATAAAGGGCGTGACCTCAAGGGAGACACCTACATCCTGGCGCACGATGGTTTGAAACGGATCGGAAGCCGGTGTGGAGCCGCTAGTCGTCTGGCCGGTGATAAACGGGACGTTCTGGCCGACGACGATGGAGGCGGCTTCTCGGTTGAGGGTGAGCAGCTGAGGCGTGGACAGTAGCCGGCTGCTGCCGCTGGTTTTGATGGCCTGCAGGAAGGCCGAAATGGTCGGCCCGGAGAAAGTCAGGCTGAAACCAAGGTCGGATTTATCACTTGCACGCAACGAAGCCCCAGCCAGGTCGAGGCGGTCGGTTTTGCCGCTGACGTTGAGGCCGAGTGCAGTGAAGTCATCATCGGAAAGCTCAGCAATTACTGCAGTAATTTCCACCTGTCGCCGCGGTTGGTCGATTTCGGTGATGACTTGCCGTATCGCTTCCAGTTGCTGGGCGGTAGCGGTGACGATGATGGCGTTTGTGGTCGGTGACGGCGTGACCATCAGCTGGGTGGATGACGGATCGCTGTTATCGGTGCGGGAGCTGAGTACATCGCGCACGGATTGTTCGGCAAAGTCTGCCTGCAGGTGCTGCAGTTGCATCACTTCGGTGACCAGCTCGGGTGACTGAGGGATCTGCTGGGCGCTGATGCGGATGGTGGTCGGCGTTGAGGAGAAGTGAAAGCCGGATGACTGCACAGCGTTTTCTAGCAGTTGCTCAAGCTCTTTGTCGCTGCTGTAGGTGGCGAAGATGGAGACCGGCGCAGAGCGGATATCCGAGCCAACCACCACCGACTTGTTGAGCTGTACAGCTGACCACTCAACAAAATCCTGCAGGGTGGCGTCATACAGTTCGACGCGCTCAGCCGACTTCGCAGATAGAGCCAAGAGAAAGAACAGAAGAAAGATGATGACGTAGTAGCAAAACCAGTTGTGCGCGCGGGAGGTCATGGGATCACCTGTAGATGGAGAGAAAGTCATCGCCCCGAACCAACAGGGCTTCCCGGGGGCCGCGATCCTTGACCAGCACATCGCGGTTAAACAGATCCTCGGACTTGATGCGCCGGCCCTCGGGATCAACAAAGATGTAGAAGGTCTGGCCGGCCAGCTCGCCGTAGGTGGCAATGCGGTAGCCCTCAAACTCAGTCGTGAGGGTTTGTGCGCTGGGCTGGCTGGTGACGCTGGCTATAGGGGTGGTGGGTGCCTGGGCGTAGTGGCGGGATGCCGCAATGCCACCGAACACGGGCACGCTGACAGTCAGCGCGATCAGGGCACCGGCGGCGAAGCCGTTGAGGACGCCAAAGCGCTTGAAGAAGATTTTCGTGGTGCGCATATAGAACCCCGCGTTGCGCTGGGCAGTGGGTACAGGGCGACGCCAGTACCCAGGCGGCAGCATCGAGTAGGAGCCTTTGTCGTAGGCTTTGTCGTATTCCTGGGTGGTGTCGTAGAAGCTGTAGAAGTCATGCCCCCGGTAGAACCAGTCATCGACCTTGGGCGAGTTGAACTTGGCGCCGTACTTGACGATGGCCTGATGCATCTTCGGCAAGCGCCCCTTGAAGATGCCGAGCGACAGCACGCGCAGCAGTGGGCCGACCGGAAACGGCAGCTTTATGCGGTCGAGGCGGTTGATGTAGACGACATGCTCAGCAATCGACTCGCGTATTTGCTTGTCGATGACGTTGACGTTTTGCACGCACAACCACAGGTCCCAACGGCGCTTGCGCAGGAACAGGAAGAACTTGAGCAGGTCGGTACGGCCACCGCTGTTCCAGTCGCGCGAGTTGAGCCAGACGCCGGCCTCATCGAGGAAGATCCCGCCGAAGCGTTCTTCGTCGTAGACATCACAGCCAACGCCCAGGCCGGTGAGGTCATCGGCGGTCGGCAGATCAGGCAGGCGCACTAGGCGTGAATGCTTGTTGTCGCGCTTGCACAGCTTGTCCATGAACACATCGACGTTTACCGCCACCCGACGACCTTGCTTTAGGTAGTCGAGGATGCGCATGACGCACAGCAGGGTTTTTCCGGCACCGAGTTTGCCGGTCACGATATAGACGGCCATGGCAGTGCTCAGGTGTGAATGAGTTTTTCGGAGAGCTTGGTTACCCAGTAGAAAACCAGGGACTTGAGCTTGAGAAACACCAGCAAGGAGATGCAGAAGGACAGGTTGCTGGGGAGAAACATGCGGCCGACGATCACCAGATCGGGGGCGACCAGAGAGCCAATCCCCGACACCACGTAGTCGATACCAGCCGCCAGCACAGCAATGGCCGCACCGATGGCGGCGATGATCAGCAGGAAGATCCCGATCTTGCGCAGCAGTGCGGCAACCGCCTGAATGATCGGGGCCAGGATGGGCATGATGAGGCCCAGCAGGAACTTGGCCAGCCAGGAGAACGCCGTGGGAAAAAGCTTCTTGAAGAAGTTGAGGAAGTAGCCCATCAGTAACCCCCTTTCGCGGCTTTGCTGTCTTCCTGGCGCAGTGCCGAGTAACCGATGCGCCAAGCGCCAATCGCCGTCAGGCAATAGATGACCCACTCCAAAATGGGCTTGTATGGCATGAGTGCGCAGACCGGCATACGGATGTTGGCGGTGTAGCCATTGAGAGAAAGCGGCACGACGTAATCGGCACAGGCCACAGGTGCGGGAAGAATGTTGTCGATAAAGTCGAGGCCTACGGCTGAGCCATCTGCGCCAAACCACTGGGTGACTTGGTTGGGCAACTCGTCGAGAACGCCTTCCACCTCTTCGTTGCGCTCTTCGTCGACGGCTTCCATCTGGGTGGTGATGGCATCGCCAATTTGATTACCAACGGCAGCGCCTTCGGCTTCGGCATCGGCTGGGGAACCGTCAGAGTTGCCAGTGTCATCACCGTCGCCGGTCAATAAATCCTTGATGTCTTCAAGCAGGCCGGTGGATTCGTCGAGCTTGTCGCCCAAGCCACGCAGTTCATCATTGGTCTGGCTTAAATCCGTAGGCGGGCCACCGCCACCGACGTATTGGGTATCGTCACCCGTGCCCGGGGCTTTCGGGTCATTCTTGTCATTACCATCGGCGTTGCCGCCGTTGTAGGGGTGGTCGGAGGAAGTCGGAGGAATATAGGCAGGCGGCTTAGTACCGGGAGGGTTGCCGGTCTCGATGCACTCCATCTTGCCGCTGGCGTAGGTGCATTGGCGGGCCGTTTTGGGGAAGCAGACAAAGGTGCCGTTTACCTCACCGCAGTTGTCGCCGGTTTTGTAGCACCAGGGACTGCCGTTATAAATGTCACAGCCGGCGTTGTCGGGTGACAAGCAAAGCTCTTTACCGCCGAAGTTCAGGCACTTTTCATCACCAGTAGAGTTATCGGTTACATCGACAAAGGTGCCTTCAGTTAAGTCATCAGATTCGGAATGGCCAGAGGGCATACACGAGCCATCACCGCCATATCGAGCGGCGCAAATGGCCGTACCAGAACCGTCAAAATTTGGCTTACAGCGCGTGTTGCCGTCAGGCGCTGAAACATACCGAGCACCATCGATTGAAACAGTGCCGGGGGTTGAATAGGAAC
>JBIHZW010000194.1:0-7057 GCA_044240245.1 Pseudomonas sp.
TGCGGCTGATCGTGGTGCCCAGCGGCCCGGATGCGGCCGATGATTACCTGGTGGAGCATGCGCTGCCGGGTGAGCTGGTGATCTGCAGCGACGTGCCACTGGCCGACCGCCTGGTGAAGAAGGGCGTCGCGGCCCTTGATCCGCGCGGCCGCGAGTTCGACGAGCGCAATATGGGTGACAAGTTGGCGGTGCGTAACCTGTTTACCGAGCTGCGTGAGCTGGGTCAGGTTGGCGGCGGTCAGCCACCTTATGGCGAGCGCGACAAGCAGGCGTTTGCCAATTCACTGGACCGCATCCTGACCCGCCTACAACGCTAGGACCTTGAGCCGGCTCTAGACTGGCGCATAACGCTGGCGGTAATGCCCACCATTCAGCCAGCTATGCAGTTCCCCCAGCGGCAATGGCTTGCTGAACAGGTAGCCCTGCAGCAGGTCGCACTGCTGCTCCTGCAGAAATATCATCTGCTCGACGTTCTCCACGCCTTCGGCGACCACCCGCAGTTTGAGTTTGTGGGCCATGGCGATGATCGCGGAGGTGATCGCCATGCCGCTGCTGGAACCGGGGATTTCGCGGATAAAGCTGCGGTCGACCTTGAGGCTGTCCACGGGCAGGCGGCTGAGGTATTGCAGGGATGAATAGCCGGTGCCGAAGTCGTCGATGCTGATGGTCATGCCCATGGCGCGGATCTTGTCGAGTTGCGTTTGCGCGGCGCTCAGGTCGTGCATCAGGGCGTTTTCCGTGACTTCTAGGGTCAGTGAACTGAGCGGCAGGTCGGCGCGTTGCAGCTCGATCTCCATGGCCTTGACCAGGTGCGGCTGCAGCAGGCTCAGGGCCGAACAGTTGACCCCCAGGTGCATCTGCCGGTAGCCGTTGTTATGCAGCCATTTGAGGTCGCGGCAGGCGCGCTTGAGCACCCAGATATCCAGCTCATGGATAAAACCGTGCTGCTCGGCGATGCGCACAAAACGCTCCGGGCTGATCACCCCCAGTTCGCTGTGCTGCCAGCGCACCAGGGCTTCCAGGGCGACTACCTGGTCGCCGCGGGCCGACAGGATGGGTTGGTAATGCACCTGCAGCGCGTCGCGGCTCAGCGCCACGCGCAGTTCCTGTTCCAGGCTCAGCTCCTGCTGCGCGTCGTGTTCCAGTTGGGTGCTGAAACCCAGGCAGTGATTGCGCCCCTGGCGCTTGCAGTGGCCGAGGGCGATGCCGGCCTGTTTCAGCAGTTGGCCGGAGTCGTTGGCATCCTGCGGGTAACGGCTGATGCCGATGCTGGCGGTCAGGCTGAGCTGGCCGCTTTCCAGGCTGAAGGGTTGGCGGATCTGCGTGAGGATGCGCTCGGCCAGCTGGCTGCCTTGCTGCAGCGGCACGTTGAGGGCAAAGGCGCAGAACTCGTCGCCGGAAAAACGCCCGAGCAGGTCTTCGCGGCCGAGTGCGCTGCGGATGCGCGCGCCTACCTGTTTCAGCAGTTCATCCCCGCGGCCATGGCCGAGGCTGTCGTTGATCCGCTTGAAGTTATCCAGGTCGATAAACAGCAGGGTGGCGCCGTGCGGCGGCGCGGTGGCCAGGGTGGTGTCGAGCATCTGGCTGAAGGCCTGGCCGTTGAGCAGGCCGGTCAGACCGTCGTAGTGGGTCAGGGTGTCCAGTTGCTGGGTCAGCTGGTGCAGCTGCCGGCGCTCCTGGCGCAGACGCTGATCGGCCCAGCCGGCCAGCGCGCCAATCAGGATGATCAGCAGGGCTATCAGGGCAATCGCCGTGCCCAGCAGTTGATGGCCTTCCTGGCTGGCCGCCGCTTGCAGCGGTTGATCCAGCGGCACGCTAAGGGTCAACGCAGCCATGCCGGTGAAGTGCATGGAGGCAATCGCCCCACCCATGATCAGACTGGCCAGCAGTCGCAACCAGTTGGCGCGGCGGCCGCTTTGTCCACGAAAGTAACCGGCTAGCAGCAAGGCCGCGAGCGAGGCGACGATGGCGATCAGGATCGACAGCAGGAACAGACCGGGATCGTAGTGCTGGCTGGCCGCCGAGCGAATAGCCGCCATGCCGGTGTAATGCATGGTGGCGATGCCGCAGCCGGCGACGATGGCGGCCGCCACGGTTTGCCAGAGGCGCAGCCGTTCATGGCCGATCACCCGCATTACTACATAGGACACTGCGATGGCGATCAGCAGGGAGAACAGGGTGATGCCGATGTCGTAGCTGAACGCCAGTGGCGCGGAAAAGGCCAGCATGGCGACGAAGTGCATCGACCAGATCCCGCCGCCCAAAGCCCAGGCCCCGACCCAGCGCCAGCGTTCGCGGCTCTGCTCGCGGCTGACGCGTTCGGCCATATTCAGCGCGGTAAAGCCGGCGGCACTGGCAATCAGATAGGACAGCAGCACCAGTAGCGGGTCATGGCTGCAGTCGAGCAGGACCATCTGGTCCGCCGCAGGCGGGCTGAAAAAGGGCAGTGAAAACATGAATGGCTCCAACTACAGGCGGTTACGCAGCCATTGGGTTTGCCAGTCAGTGTAAGCCGGTGTCGGGGGAAAGCCCACCTGTGGCTGCGGCTAGCCGCATAGATAAGTGCCGGTGCCGACTGCCACCAGAGTGCCGTCGTCGCTGTGCAGTTCACTGCGCACCACCGCCACCTTGTTGCCGGTGCGCAAGAGCACGGCGGTGGCGGTAAAGCGCTGGCCGCGGCCGGGGCGCAAATAGTCGATGCGCAGGTCGATGGTGCCGAGCTTCGACAGCCGCGTCATGCGCTCGGCGCTGGACAAATGCTGGTGCTTGTCGAAAGCGCCAATCAGCGCCATGGCGCCGCCGGCCACATCCAGCAGCGAAGAAATCACCCCGCCATGCAGAATGCCGTGGACGAAGTTGCCGATCAGTTCGGGCTTCATCGGCAGGTGCATGGTCACGCGCTGGGCGCTCAGCTCATCGAGCTCGATGCCGAGCACCTGATTGAACGGGATGCGCTGGAAAAAGCTGCTGACCGCTTGTTGCAGCTCGGCGGTGAGCTCGAAAGGTGGGTTGCTCATGGGAGTCGTGCCTGGGCGGATGGATGATCAACCTGCCGCACTGGGGCCGCGGTGACCAGTGGCGCGGCCGGAGTACCGCGCGCATTGGCGTGATTGGCTTGCTATCGGCCTGATCTGCGGCTGATCAGGCCGCATTCTCAGGCCGGGTGGCTGAGCTCCAGCACCCGATCCACCAGCTTGTTGATGCCGGCGGCGGCTTCGCTGATCGACTGAGCGAGCATATAGGCGGGGGTGGTTACCAGCTTGCGCTCGGCGTCTTCGACAATCTCGCTGACTTCGCACTCATGGTGCTCGGCGCCCATCTGCACCACGGCGGCGGCGGTTTCATGGTCCTTGCCGATGGTGCAAATCACGCCCGCGCCGAAGATTTTTGCTGCCAGCGCCGGGGCGATGCACATCAGGCCCACCGGCTTGCCGGCCTTGACGAAGGCCTGGGTAGCGCTCAGTACATCCGGCTGCACCGTGCAGTTGGCGCCGCTGATGGCGAAGTCGGAGAGGTTTTTCGCCACGCCGAAGCCGCCGGGCAGGATCAGCGCATCGAAGTCGCCGACATGCAGCTCCTTGACGTCCTTGATCTTGCCGCGGGCGATACGCGCCGACTCGACCAGCACGTTGCGCGTGTCGTCCATCTCGTCGCCGCTGTAGTGATCGACCACGTGCAGCTGCGGCACGTTGGGGGCGAAGCACTGCACCAGCGCGCCGCGCTGATCGAGGCGCAGCAGGGTGATCACGCTTTCATGGATTTCCGCGCCGTCATAGACGCCACAGCCGGAAAGAATCACCGCGACTTTCTTGTTCATCAAGTTCTCCTGAATTGCCAGCCGTATCGGGTTGAGTCGTGACCTAGCGTCGCTTGAGCACTGTTGTCGTCATATGCCACCCAGGTTGGCATGGCGCGCCGCGAGGCGGGTGCCGTGCTGGGCTAGGATTTATTGAGCAATCCTAGCCGTTAGCCTCGTGCAGCGATATGGCGATTCTATGCAACCGGTGAAACCATGAATTACATCCTTTATGCCGTACCGTTCTTCTTTGCCTTGATCGCCCTGGAACTGCTGCTCGACCGCTGGCGCGGGGTCAGCACCTACCGCTTCTCCGATGCCGTCAACAGCCTCAGCGCCGGGGTGTTGTCGACCACCGTGGGCCTGCTGACCAAGGCTGTCGGTCTGCTTACCTACACCCTGGCCTGGCAACAGCTGGCGCTGTTCGACCTGTCGGCCAGCAGCCTGTGGGTCTGGCTGTTCGCCTTCGTCTTCTACGACTTCTGTTACTACTGGAACCACCGCCTGGGTCACGAGCGCAACGTGCTCTGGGCCGCGCATTCGGTGCACCATCAGAGCGAGGACTACAACCTCTCCACCGCGCTGCGACAGACCAGTACCGGGTTTATCTTCGGCTGGATCTTCTACCTGCCGATGGCCGTGGCCGGTGTGCCGCCGCTGGTGTTCCTCACGGTGGCGGCGCTGAACCTGCTTTATCAGTTCTGGGTGCACACCCGGCATATCCCCAAACTGGGCTGGTTTGAGTGGGCGTTTATCACGCCGTCCAACCACCGTGTGCACCATGCGCAGAATGCTGTGTATATGGATCGCAATTACGGCGGAGTGTTCATTCTCTGGGATCGCCTGTTCGGCACCTTCCAGGAAGAGCTGGATGAACACCCGGTGGTGTTTGGCGTGACCACGCCGTTGGCCAGCTGGAACCCGCTGTGGGCCAATGCGCAGTTCTATGTGGCGTTGTGGCGTGACGCCGTGCGCGCCGAGTCCTGGTGGGACAAGCTGCGCATCTGGTTTATGCGCACCGGTTGGCGCCCGGCCGATGTCGCGGCGAAGTACCCACAGAGCAAGCCGGACCTTAGCCAGTTCGTCAAATTCGACGTGCCGTTAAGCCTGGCGCAGAAACTCTACGCCGGCGTGCAGTTCAGTCTTTACGTGGCAGGCGGCACGCTGCTGCTGGGCATGGGCGGCGAACTGAGCCTGGCGCAGACGTTGCTGGGCGTGGCCTGGATGGCGGTGGGCCTGTACGTCATCGGCAACTGGCTGGAAAACCGGCCCAACGCCAAACGCCTGGAAGTGCTGCGCCTGCTGTTGAACCTGCCGCTGGCCTGGCTGGCGCTGCAATTGGGCCTGCTGCCGGCCCAGCCGCTACTCTGGGCGCTGTTGCTCGGTTACAGCCTGCTCAGTTTCGGTGCGCTGTTCTGGACCCCGCGCGGGCACAATCCCGTGCCTGCTTAGGCATAAACCGCTGCCAGACCCGATAACGGTGGACAGGCGCAGGCCTGCTCCGCCGTTATGCTTTTTGGTCTCGGAATAATGGCTATCCCACTATTTCCGGGCATATCCCCGCGCCGATGGCAGCGCTATGCTTGCTGAGCTTGCGGCAAGCGGTCGCAGCGCTGTCGTGCGTTGTCATACTTTGGTCATAATGGCCGCTTATAACTGTCACACTCGCCCGTCGCTACGGGCTTCGGAGCCTGCCGTGAGCTTTACCCCCGCCAATCGCCTGTTTCCCGCCACTCGCCTGCGTCGCAACCGTCGTGATGACTTCTCCCGGCGCCTGGTGCGGGAAAACCGCCTGAGTGTCGATGACCTGATTCTGCCGGTGTTCGTCCTCGACGGTGAAAACCGCCGCGAAGCGATTGCCTCGATGCCGGGTGTCGAGCGCCTGTCCATCGACCTGCTGCTCAAGGAAGCCGAACACTGGGTCGCCCTGGGCATTCCGGCGCTGGCGCTGTTCCCGGTGACGCCGCTGGAGAAGAAATCCCTGCTGGCTGAAGAAGCCTGGAACCCGGACGGCATCGCCCAACGCGCAATCCGTGCGCTGCGCGCCAAATTCCCCGAGTTGGGGGTGATCAGCGATGTAGCGCTGGACCCGTTCACTACCCATGGCCAGGACGGCATTCTCGATGAGTCCGGCTATGTGCAGAACGACATCACCGTCGATGCCCTGGTCAAACAGGCGCTGTCGCATGCCGACGCCGGGGCTCAGGTGGTGGCACCCTCGGACATGATGGATGGCCGCGTGCAGGCGATCCGCGAGGCGCTGGAGCTGGCCGATCACACCAATGTGCGGATCATGGCCTACTCGGCCAAGTACGCCAGCGCCTACTACGGTCCGTTCCGCGATGCGGTGGGCTCGGCCGCCAATCTGGGCAAGGCCAACAAGGCCAGCTACCAGATGGACCCGGCCAATGGCGACGAAGCGCTGCATGAAGTGGCCGCCGATCTGGCCGAAGGCGCGGATATGGTGATGGTCAAGCCGGGCATGCCCTATCTGGACATCCTCTGGCGGGTCAAAGCGGAATTCAAGGTGCCGACCTTTGTCTATCAGGTCAGCGGTGAGTACGCCATGCATATGGCGGCTATTCAGAATGGTTGGTTGGGCGAGGCGGTGATTCTCGAATCACTGACCGCCTTCAAACGTGCGGGTGCCGATGGCATCCTGACTTATTTCGCCGTGCGCGCGGCAGAACTGCTGAAGCAGGGGCAATAGCCCCGCCAGGACTTTGTAATGAACACCGAAGGACTCAGTACCCCTGAATTGCAAGACGCCCAGCCGGTCGTCGACGAGGTTGTAGCCGTGGAAGTGCCTGTCATCGAAGCCCCAGTGCCGGTCGCCCCGGCGCCTGTGGTGATCCATAACCTGGATGACAGCAGCCTGTACATTCACCGCGAGCTGTCGCAGCTGCAATTCAATATCCGCGTACTGGAACAGGCGCTGGATGAGTCCTATCCGTTGCTGGAGCGGCTGAAGTTTCTGCTGATCTTCTCCAGTAACCTCGACGAGTTCTTCGAGATCCGCGTTGCCGGCCTGAAGAAGCAGATCAATTTCGCCCGCGAACAGGCCGGCGCCGATGGCCTGCAACCGCACCAGGCGCTGGCGCGGATTGCCGAGCTGGTGCACGAGCAGGTGGATCGCCAGTACGCGATTCTTAACGACACCCTGTTTCCGGCGCTGGCCAAGCACAACGTCAACTTTATCCGCCGGCGCTTCTGGACGGCCAAGCACAAGGCCTGGGTGCGCCGCTATTTCCGCGACGAGAT
>JBIHZW010000195.1:0-7033 GCA_044240245.1 Pseudomonas sp.
GGCCGACCGCTTGATCGCGGATGACAGCGCGACTGCCGCGGTTGTCCGCGGTTTCAAACACGGCGACTATTTCGACGGTCTGATCGACACCCTACGCACCCAAGGCCGCGTGCATGAAGTACCGACGATTCACAATCTTTTCCTTATGCTCAAAGCCGGTAACCGGGTAGGCCTGATCGTTTCTCTGCCGGTTTTTTATGCCAAAGAACTGGATGAGCTTGGGCTCAACGACAGCGTTATCGTCCACGACTGGGAGCCCGAGCGCGCACCGATTCTGCACAACCTGATCCTGAGCAAGGCGCACTTCTCGGAACAGGCCTACCTGAATATAAAAAGCCTGATTGACGAGATGAAAGCCGATGGCACCCTGCGGGGTATCTTCCTCAAATACCTGAGCCCGCAACAAACCGATCAGGCCCTCAATTTCTAGCGCGGTGCCAGCATCCATTCCAGCCCCATGGCCACATGCAGCTCGGTGCTGTCGAGCAACGGCAGCGGGGCTTCCAGGCCATCGAGCAGCAAACCGATTTCGGTGCAGCCGAGGATGGCTACCTCGGCGCCCTGGGTTTGCAGCGTACGCAAGCAGTCCAGATAGAACGCCCGCGCTGGCGGCAGAAACTGGCCCTGGCACAGCTCAGCAAAGATCACCCGGTCGATTTCCGCCATCTGCGCCACGTCCGGGGTGATCACCTCGATGGCGAAGCGCTCGGCCAGGCGTTGACGGTAGAAGTCTTCCTGCATGGTAAAACGCGTGCCGAGCAAAGCCGCGCGGCGCACACCTTGACGCTGCAGCGCCTGGCCCACGGCGTCGCCGATATGCAGCAAGGGAATATCCACCGCCGCTTCGATGGCCGGCGCCACCTTGTGCATGGTGTTGGTGGCCAACAGCAAGGCCGTTGCCCCAGCCTGCTGCAAGCCCTGCGCGGCCTTGGCCAATAGTTCGCCGGCGGCCTGCCAGTCGCCACGCCGCTGCAGCTCGGCGATCTCGGCAAAATCCACCGAATGCAGCAGCAGCGGCGCCGAATGCAGGCCGCCCAACTGTTCGCGCACGCCCTGATTGAGCAAGCGGTAATAGCTGGCCGTGGACTCCCAACTCATGCCACCCAGAATACCTAGCTGACGCATATAACCTCCCACCGAGAAAGCCTTGAGCCTAATCCGCCACCGACCCGGCGCACAGGCACAGTGCGCGGCAGAGCGGTCGGTACAGCCTTATCTATTAAATCGAAAAGGCATATAAACCTTTCCAAACATTCTTAGACTCTCTAAGCAGCAACCCTTATCTTCTCCGCCTTGCGTGGCCGCGCCGTCTGGATTCGCCGCGCCCGATACCTCACACGAGATTCGCACGCTAAGGATGTTCATGTTCTGGGACTCTCTTCCTCTGCCCTTGCTGTTTGTCGGTGCCCTGCTGATCTGGGTGCTGTACGCCTTTGTGCGCGAGAAATGGAGCCCGGACATCGTCGCGGCCATCGCCGTGGCAGCCCTGCTGATTACCCAACTGCTGACGCCTGGGGAAGTGCTCAGCGTGCTGAGCAACTCGGCGCCAGTGACCATCGCCTGCATGTTCGTGCTCTCCGCCGCGCTGGAACGCACTGGCTGCATCGATGCCCTGGGCAACTGGCTGGGCGACCTGGTTGGCACCAGCCCGATCCGCGTACTCACCGGCCTGACCGTTACCGCACTGGTGATTTCCGCCTTCCTGAATAACACCCCGGTGGTGGCCATTCTCACCCCGGTGGCGATTTCCCTGGCGCGGCGCGCTGGCACGCTGCCGTCGAAGCTGCTGATCCCACTGTCCTACGCCACCATCCTCGGCGGCACCCTGACCATGATCGGCACCTCGACCAATATTCTGGTCGATGGCGTGGCACGCAAGGCCGGCCTTGAACCCTTCGGCATGTTTGAAATTACCGGTGCCGGTCTGATCATGGCCGCCTTCGGCATGGCCTACCTGCTGACCATCGGCCATCGCCTGTTGCCCGAGCGCGAAACCCTATCCAAGCAATTGCGCCCGAACCTCGACCGCACCTTTATGACCGAACTACTGGTGCCGCATGACTCGCCGGTAATCGGCAAGACCCTGCACGAAGCCAACCTCAACGGCGGCAGCGGTCTGCAGGTGTTGAAGATCTTCCGCGACGAGCAGGAGCTCACTGAGCCGGCCCACGACACTCTGCTGCTCGCCGGCGACCAACTGGTGCTGCACGGCCAGGTCAAGGATGTGGTGGAACTGCGCGAAAGCGGCCACCTGACGTTCAACCGCAGCGATGCCTTCGAAACCATCAGCAGCCACGACGTGATCCTCGCCGAGGCGATAGTCGGGCGTAACTCGCGCTACAGCCACCGGCCGATGCGCGACCTCGACCTTACCGCGCGCTATGGCATCGCCGTGCTCGCCGTGCACCGCCAGGACGAGAATATCCAGGGCAACCTGGATGACTTCGAACTGCAGTTCGGCGACGTGATGCTGGTAGAGGGCACGCCGACGCAAATCAAACGCTTTGCCGACAACGGCGAGCTGATCAGCCTCAACGCTGTGCAGGAACGCGCCTTCCGCCGCGACAAGGCGCCGATTGCGATCATTGCCACCATGGCGGTGATGCTGCTGGCGGCCTTCGGCGTGATGCCAATCGAGGGCCTGGCGATCATCGGCGCAGTGACCGTGCTCGCCACCCGCTGCCTGGATGTGGAAGACGCCTACAAGGCGGTGGACTGGAAAATCCTCAGCCTGATCTTCGGCATGTTGGCCATCAGCATCGCCATGGACAAGGTCGGCCTGGTCAGCCTGATGGTCAGCAATGTCATGGGCCTGATGCCTTGGGCCGGGCCGCTGCTGATGCTGTCGTTTATCTACCTGTTCACCTCGATTCTTACCGAGGTGCTGTCGAACAACGCCGTCGCCGTGCTGGTCACCCCAATTGCCATCGGCATGGCCCAGCATCTGGGCGTCGACCCGCGCGCCTTTGTGGTCGCGGTGATGTTCGCCGCCAGCGCCAGCTTCGCCACGCCCATCGGCTATCAGACCAACACCTTCGTCTATAACGCCGGCGGCTATCGCTTTACCGACTTTATGAAAGTCGGCATCCCGCTCAACCTGCTGCTGTGGGTGGTCGCCAGCTTCGTCATCCCCTGGTTCTTCCCACTGACGCCGGTTTGACGGCATAAGCTGCGACCATATCGATCTAACCCAAGGCCCGTTTCATTGCTCCAGCGCATTGACCGGGCCTTGTTGCTTTGCCCATGCTGCCAACCTTCAATCTGCCCTGAAGGAACGCGCGCATGAAATTGGAAACCCTGGCCATCCACGCCGGCTACAGCCCCGACCCGACCACCAAGGCGGTAGCGGTGCCGATCTACCAGACCAGCTCCTTTGCCTTCGATGACACCCAGCACGGTGCCGACCTGTTCGACCTGAAGGTTGCCGGCAACATCTATTCGCGGATCATGAATCCGACCAACGCCGTGCTCGAAGAACGCGTGGCGGCGCTGGAAGGTGGCGTCGGCGCGTTGGCCGTGGCCTCGGGCATGGCCGCCATCACCTACGCGATCCAGACCGTGGCCGAGGTTGGCGACAATATCGTCTCGGTGGCCAAACTCTATGGCGGCACCTACAACCTGCTGGCCCATACCCTGCCGCGCTTCGGCATCCAGACCCGCTTCGCCGCCCATGACGACATCGCCGCCCTCGAAGCGCTGATCAATGAGCGCACCAAGGCAGTGTTCTGCGAGTCCATCGGCAACCCCGCTGGCAATATCGTCGACCTCGCCGCCCTGGCCGCTGCCGCGCACCGCCATGGCGTGCCGCTGATCGTCGACAACACCGTGGCCACGCCGATCCTCTGTCGGCCGTTCGAGCATGGCGCCGACATCGTCGTGCACTCGCTGACCAAATACATCGGCGGCCACGGCACCAGCATCGGCGGCATCGTCGTCGACTCCGGCAAATTCCCCTGGACGGACAACAAGGCGCGCTTCCCGCTGCTCAACACCCCGGACCCGTCCTACCACGGCGTGACCTACACCGAAGCCTTCGGCCCGGCCGCCTTTATCGGCCGCTGCCGCGTAGTGCCGCTGCGCAACACCGGCGCGGCGCTGTCGCCGTTCAATGCCTTCCTTATCCTGCAGGGCCTGGAAACCCTGGCCCTGCGCATGGAGCGCCATTGCGAAAACGCCCTGAAGGTCGCCCATTACCTGCAGAACCACCCGCAGGTGGCCTGGGTGAAATACGCCGGCCTGCCGGATCATCCAGAGCACGAACTGGCGCAACGTTTCTGCGGCGGCAAACCGGCCTCGATCCTGTCCTTTGGCATTGTTGGCGGTCAGGCTGCCGGCGCGCGCTTTATCGATGCGCTGCAGTTAGTGGTTCGTTTGGTCAACATCGGCGATGCCAAATCGCTGGCCTGCCACCCGGCCTCGACCACCCACCGCCAGCTGAATGACGAAGAGCTGGAACGCGCCGGCGTGCCGCGCGACATGGTGCGCCTGTCCATCGGCATCGAGCACAGCGACGATATCCTCGCCGACCTGGCTCAGGCGCTGGACGCTGCGGCGGGCTGATCGCCCTTGATATCCGCGCAAGCGACTCCAGATTAGGGATAACCGCCTCTGGAGTCGCCCATGTCCAACCCTCTGCTGATCCCCTGCCCGCACTGTAACGGCCTTAATCGCATCCCCGCCGAACGCCTGGGCGATGCACCACGCTGCGGCCGCTGCAAGGCCGAAGTGCTGCCGAACAAGCCCTTCGAGCTGACCCAGGCCAGTTTCGACGCACAGAACAAGGGTGATCTGCCGCTGCTGATTGATGTGTGGGCCAGCTGGTGCGGGCCGTGCCGCAGCTTTGCGCCAATCTATGAACAGGCCGCTGCGCAGCTGCAAGGCCACTGCCGCCTGGCCAAGCTGGACAGCGAAGCCAACCCGCAACTGTCCGCCGAAATGGGCATCCGCTCGATCCCCAGCCTGATCCTGCTCAAGGGCGGCGTCGAAGTCGCCCGGCAGAGCGGCGCCCTGCCCTTGCCGCAATTGCTCGGCTGGTTGCGTCAGCAGGGTATCTGATAGACCGCGCTGAGCGGATTGGTCAATCTCGCACCGACACTACGGTCATTACCCTGCCATCGACCAACCCTTAGGCTGGCTGCACAACAATAATTGTGGAGCCAGCCATGTCGATGCCCCTTGAACTGGTGCGCCAGCTCACCGAAGAACAGATCGCCTTTGTAAAGCGCAGCGGACTCAAGGCCGAAGTGTTGGAAGTTGGTCATGTGCGCCTGCTGATGCCCCTGACGGGCAACCAGAACCATATCGGCAGCATGTACGCCGGTGCGCTGTTCACCCTGGCGGAAATTCCCGGCGGTGCGCTGTTTCTCACCAGCTTCGATGCCCAGCGGTTCTACCCCATCATCAAGGAAATGAACCTGCGCTTTCGCCGCCCAGCAACCGGCGATATTCGGGTCGAGGCGCGCCTTACAGCGGAAGAAATCCAGCACCTGCAAAAGCAGGCAACAGAACTCGGCAAAGCCGAGTATGTTTTACAGTTGCAGCTAACCGATGAGAGTGGTGAAGTAGTGGTCGAGAGTCGCGGCTTGTACCAATTACGCGCACGCTGACGCCTGACCTTGCCCTGGGTCAAAAGTCCAGCTATGACTCGAGGTCACAATAAATGTGCCGACATGCATCGGCAGGAGAACGCCGACCATGCCCAGTCACATCCTTATTGCCCACGACCTGCGCGACACTGCGGATATGGCGCTGTGCCGCGCCACGCAGCTGGCCAAGCAGTTCAACGCCAAACTGACCATCCTGCATGTACTCGACCCGAGCAAAAGCAGCCAGGAGCATGAGCAGGCCAAGCAGGCACTGGACCGCAGCCTGACCCAGTACGCCCCGGCCGGCAGCCAGCTGCTGATCCGCACCGGCATCAAACCCTCGGAAGTGGTGCTGCAGCAGCTCAATGAGCTGGGTTGCGACCTGCTGGTACTCGGCGGCCATCACCAGCGCCACGACTTCTTCTCCGGCACCAGCCTCGACCGCATTGCGCGCAATTGCCCGGTGCCGCTGCTGCTGGTCGCGCGTAACGACTCACGCCCGTATGAGCGCGCCCTGGCTGCCATCGACTTCTCGCTCTGCGCCTGCAGCGCCCTCGGCCAGGCTTATCGCCTGCTACCGGAAACTGCCGAACTGCACGCCTTGCACGTCTTCGAGCCGGACAAGGGCACGCCCAAGCAGATCGAAGCACAACTGACCACGCAGAAAGCCCTGATCAACCAGCTGCTGGAAGATGAAGCGCAAAACCTGCCGGAAAAGGGCCCGACCCTGACTCACTCGGTGGAGCAAGGCGGCATCCTGCGTTGCCTGCAAGCGCGTCTGAAAAGCACTAACACCGAACTGCTGGTACTCGGCAGCCACGGCCGCAGCGCGCTATCACAAGCCCTGCTCGGCAGCCTGGCGCAGCACTTCCTGCACAAGGCGCCCTGCGATATCTACGTCGTTCGATAGGTATCCTGCGGACAATAAAAAAGCTGCCTAGGCAGCTTTTTTTGTGTGCGGCGTAACGATCAGTTGGCGTTAAGCAGGTCATGCAGCTCGACAAACTGCTGGGTCAGCTTGTGGCTGCGGTCCAGGTAGATCAGCGGCGTACAGGCCTGGTGCGATTCGCGCATCTTCACCGAACTCATCAGGTTGACCGGCAGCACCGGCAAACCCTCGGCGACCAGCTCATCAAGCAGCTGCTGCGGCAGCGTGGCGCGCGGCTGGAACTGGTTAACCACGATGCCTTCGACCTCCAGGCCTTCGTTGTGGTCTTCCTTAAGTTCTTCGATTTCGCGCAGCAGGCCATACAGCGCCTGACGCGAGAAGCTGTCGCAGTCAAACGGAATCAGCACGCGGTCAGCGGCGATCAGGGCAGAGACGGTGTAAAAGTTCAGCGCCGGCGGGGTGTCCAGGTAAATCCGCTCGTAATCCTCGCTGAGGTCTTCGAGCAGTTTGCGCAGTTTGTTGATCTTGTGTTTCTGCTCAAGCTTGGGTTGCAGATCGG
>JBIHZW010000258.1:0-5379 GCA_044240245.1 Pseudomonas sp.
TGCTGGCCGTACTGCATCGGCATGGCGGCATTCCGACCTATGATCAGGACGTATTCCTCAACGTGGTGGGCGGGGTCAAGGTGCTGGAGACCGCATCGGATCTGGCGTTGATGGCCGCGGTGATTTCCAGTCTGCGCAACAAGCCGCTGCCGCATGACTTGCTGGTGTTTGGCGAGGTGGGGCTGTCTGGCGAGATTCGCCCGGTGCCAAGCGGTCAGGAGCGTCTGAAAGAGGCGGCCAAGCACGGCTTCAAACGCGCCATCGTGCCCAAGGGCAATGCGCCGAAAGATCCGCCGCCAGGGTTGCAGGTGATTGCCGTAACGCGCCTGGAGCAGGCGCTGGATGCGCTGTTCGAGTAGCTGAACCGTGGGCATGAAAAAGGAGGCCTAGGCCTCCTTTTTGTTTACTCGTCTTCGCCGAGGGCGGCGAGTTCGCGTTCCAGCAGGCTGTCATCGCCAAGGTTGAGTTCCACCAGGCGACGCAGGTGGCTGATCGAGTCGAGGTCGATATGTCGGCAGACAAAGCCGAGCAGGTCGTTCTGGGTGCGGGTCAGCACCACTTCCATCAGTACGCGGGTGTCGTCGGCCAGCTGGATATTGGCGTCGAATGGCTGATTGGGGTCGCCATTCCAGCCGTTGGGGCGCTTGATCAGCAGGCCTTTCAGCGACACGTCATGCAGTTCGACCGCCCAGCGCCGTTCCCCTTGCACTATCTCGGTGGGGGCGTCGAAAGCGATGCGGTGAAAGCGCCGACGCTCATTGGCTGTTTCGCTCATGCAAAGAAACTCCTGCGAGGTTTTATCCACTATAGCCAAGCCTGCTGGCGCTGGCTGGTTTTATCTGGGCGAATATCTGGCGCGGATAGTAACTGAAGCAGCAGCTAAATAAGCCCGCTGCAGTGGCTGGCTGCACCCCAGGTAGTCGCGCCTAGCCATACAGGTCGCTTGCGGAAAACGTGGTCGCGCCGAGCAGCCCGATCATAAACTCCGCGCCGCTACCCGCGTTGGTGCTGCCATACAGCACGCCGTCGGCGAAGCGCAGTTGGCCGCTGGCATCCTGCTCGCTGAACGCGGCATTGCCGATAAAGCTGAAAGCGTCGTGGGCGGCGGTCAAGGGATTGGCATCCAGTGCCGACAGATCGATCAGGTCGCCTTCACTGCTTTTGAAACCGTAAATCAGGTCGTGCAGCTCACCCGTGAGCATGTCGCTGAGCTTGCTGAACACATAGCGATCGGCGCCGCTGCCGCCATTCAGGTAGTCGGCACCGGCGCCACCGTCGAGCACGTCGTTGCCAGCCAGGCCATTGAGCACATCGTTGCCGCCTCCACCCTGCAGGATGTTATTGCCGGAGCCGCCGCCCAGAATGTCGTCATAGTCGCTGCCGATCAGGTTTTCCAAGCCGCGTAGCGAGTCGAACCCGGAACCGCCGGTATCCTGGGCTTGTGTCGTGACCAGGGTGACGCTGACGCCAGCCACGGCATAGGCGTAGGACAGGCTGTCGTTGCCGAGCCCACCGTTGAGGATGTTATCCCCGGAGCTGGCGAAGATAAGGTTATCCAGGGCATTGCCGGTGCCGTTGGAGTTGCCGGGAGCGATCAGGTGGAGGATTTCGATATTACTGGCCAGGGTGTAGCTGGTCAGGCTGCTGAACACCCGATCAGTCCCCCCATCGGCACCTTCCACTACCCGATCGCCCGCGTTGTCGACGAAGTAGCTGTCATTGCCCACGTCGCCGAGCAGCACGTCGGCCCCCGCGCCGCCATCCAGCATGTTGTCTGCGGCATTGCCACGAATGATGTTGTCGAGGCTGTTGCCGCTGCCGTTGAGCGCTTGCGGGCCGACCAGCAGCAGGTTTTCCAGGTTATCGCCGAGGGTCCAACTGATCGATGCCACGACGGTGTCATAGTCCTCAACGCCGGTGCCGTTTTCCACAACCTGATCGCCGGCGCTGTCGACGAGATAGACATCGCTACCGTCGCCGCCTTCCATAACGTCATTGCCCAGGCCGCCGTCGAGGGTGTCGGCGGCTGCCGTGCCGAGCAGCAGGTCGTCGCCCTCAGTGCCGAGAATCTGGTTGGCGGGGTACAGCGAGAGCGTGCTGGGATCGTTGTTATCGTGGGCATCGCTCGGGTAGCCCAGGTCGTTGGCGATAAAGTCCGCCAGGCGCTGGCCGATGATTTCACTGGCATCGCCGGTCATATGCCAGACATCGTAGTAATAGGTCAGCGGATCGACGTCATAGCGCATCGGCAGGTCGCTGTAGTCCACCGCGATTTTCACATCGCTACGGCTGGTGGCCAGCTCCAGTTGGGCCTCGCGGATGGCTTCGGTACCAGCCACGATGCCGGCAATTTCTGCTGCGCTGTAACCGCGCAAGGCGGCCGCCTCTTGCTGGTAGTTGCCGGTCAGCATCAGGTAGAAGACCAGATCCGGGGTGCCCAGCTGGGTTTTCAGGTAATCGAAGACTTTCAGCGTATTGCTTTTGTACAGCTCGATTTCCGCCTGCTGGTCAGTGGCGGTGGCATAGCTCATGGCGTTGTCTTCGCCCTGGCCCCAGACGATGGCCATGGTCACGCTGCCTTTGGCCTGAAGGCTTGCCAGCTGGCTGCTGAGGTTGGCGACGGCCTGCAGCAGCGCCTCGCCGGGTTGGTCGGTGTCGCTGTACCACCAGGCCTTGGCCTTCTCCTCATCCGTAGCCGTCGAGCGGCCGGTGACGGTGCTGCCACCGACGGCAATGTCCACTGGGTTGGCGTCCTGATCAAAGAACAAGCTTTCGACCTTGTCGAAGTCGGTATAGCGGGTCAGCTGGCTGACCATTTCGGTGACGCCTGACTCTTCGTCGCTGGAGAACATGCGCAGCAGTCTGGCGTTGGATTGGCCCAGCGTGGGCACGAAGAGGGTGTTCTGCGGCGTGGGCTCGGCAAAGATAAAGTCCGCCGCGCTCAGGCTGTTCAGGTGATTGCCGTTCAGGGCAATCTCGAAGCTGTTGCCATCGGCATCGGGCTCACGGGATTTCAGCGAGGTCTTGGTGCCCGTGTCATTCAGGGTCAGGTACAGCGTGTGGTCGTAGCCGTTGCCCAGCCCGGTGTAGCCCAGGGCCGAGAGGTCGATCTTGTCCACACCGGCAGTGAAGTCGGTGATGGTGTCGGCGGCGCTGATGTCGGCGGGGCCGTAATTGCGGTAGCTGTCGAGTGCGCCACTGAAACGGAAGATGTCGTTGCCTTCGCCACCGGTCAGGCTGTCTTTGCCGGCGCCGCCGTCGAGCACATCGTTACCCGCGCCACCATTGATTTTGTCTGCCCCGGCATAGCCTAAAAGGGCTTCGTCAGCGTCGCTGCCGTTGAGTATGTCGTCGTTCGCCGTGCCCTGCGGAGTGGGCGGCGGCGGTGGAGGAGGCGGTGGTGGCGGGGGCGGCGGTGAGGTGTCGAAAAATACGTTAGTAGCATTGAGGCTGTTCAGGTGATTGCCGTGCAGGGCCAGCTCGAAGCGGTTGCCGTTGAGGTCGGGCTCCAGGGATTTCAGGTAGGTCCGATCGCTGGCGCTGCTGTAGCTGAGCAGCAGGGTGCCGTCGTAACCATTGCCCAGCGCGGTGAAGCCAAGTCCGCTGAGGTCGAGGCGGTCTAGCGTGGCATCGAAGTCGGTGATGGTGTCGTTGTTCAGGCTGCCGTTGCGGTAACTGTCCTGCAGTTCGCTGAAGCGAAAGGTGTCCGCGCCGTCGCCGCCGGTAAGGCTGTCGCGCCCGGCGCCGCCGATCAGCAGATCGTTGCCGCCACCACCGAGCAGCGTGTCGGCGCCGGCCATTCCTTGCAGGGTTTCATCCGCCGAAGTACCCAGCAGACGGTCATTGCCCTCGCTGCCCCACAAGATCAGCTCGCCCTCCGGTGCGGCGCGGATGTTGATCAGGAAACTGTCGGTGAGCGTGCCACCGCGTCCGTCGCTGGCACTTAGGGTTATCTCATAAGCGCCTGCCGTGCCGAGCCCAGGCATACCGTTGAAAGTCAGGGTGGTGGCGTTGAAGGCCAGCCAGGATGGCAGGGTCGCGCCGTTGCTTTGAGTGGCGCTGTAACTCAGGTTGTCGCCATCCGGGTCGATGAAGCTGGACGCGGAGAAACCGAACGTGAACGAGTTGTTTTCACTGAGGCTCTGATCCTGCAATGGCTCGTTGAGTACGGGGGCGTTGTTGGCCTGGGTGTTGGCGCTAAACAGGATGTTGGTTGGATTGAGCGCCGACATCTGGTTGCCCTGGATGCCCAGTTCGAAGCGGTTGCCGCTGGCATCGGCCTCGAAGGATTTCAGGTAGGTGCGGTCGCTGGTGCTGCTGTAACTGAGCAGCAGGGTGCCGTTGTAACCATTGCCCAATGCGCTGAAGCCGAGGCCGGAGAGATCAAGGCGATCGAGGGTGCCGTCGAAGTCGGTGATCAGGTCGGCGTGCAGGGCGCTGCTGGTGCGGTAGCTGTCGACCAGTTCGCTGAAGCGAAAGGTGTCCGCGCCGGCACCGCCGGTGAGGGTGTCGCGGCCCGCGCCGCCAACCAGTACATCGTTGCCGGCACCGCCGTTGAGCTTGTCGTCGCCGGCCTGGCCGCGCAGCAGCTCATCGTCTGAGGTACCAATCAGGTTGTCATTGCCACTGCTGCCTTCGAGTTCCAGTAATGGATCGTCGGTGCCATTTGCCATGGAAAGCATGCAGTCTCCTCCGCCAGCTGCTGTGAGCGGCGCCTTAAAGCCAATACACGGATGCGCATGGCTTTGAGAGCCCGCTGCAGTCGCTGTGACAGCGCCTCAGAGCAAGCGTGCTGCGCCGTTTAAAGCGCTCTGCGTCAAGGGTTGGGCGTCAATGAGTACGGGGCGTGCGGAGGAAAATTGGCGTCATTCACCGGGCGGCTGGCGGCCTTGCAAACAGGCACCTAGGCATTGCACCTCGGGTGTTTGCGCTCATAAAAAATGCCCGCATCTCTCAATGCGGGCATTTTATTACCGACGGACGGTCGTGCGATTTCCCAGGCTGGCGCTATGGCCGTCGCCTGGGCAAGTCACTTAGTTGCCGTATACCGGGAACTTGGCGCAGACCGCTTTAACCTGCTCGCGGATGCGTGCTTCAACGGCGTCGTCACCCAGGTTGGCGAGGATTTCGCAGATCCAGCCAGCCAGTGCGCGGCACTCGTCTTCCTTGAAGCCGCGGGTGGTTACGGCTGGGGTGCCGATGCGCAGGCCGGAGGTGACGAACGGCGAACGTGGATCGTTCGGCACGCTGTTCTTGTTCACGGTGATAAAGGCGCGACCCAGGGCGGCGTCGGCGTCTTTACCGGTGATGTCCTGCTTGATCAGGCTGAGCAGGAACAGGTGGTTCTCGGTACCGCCGGACACTACGTCGTAGCCGTTT
>JBIHZW010000196.1:0-6964 GCA_044240245.1 Pseudomonas sp.
GCGCTGATGCCGTGCGCATCACCGCGCGCTGCAAGCTGACCGGGCAGACCGGGGTGGAGATGGAAGCCCTGACCGCCGCCAGCGTCGCCGCGCTGACCATCTATGACATGTGCAAGGCGGTGGATCGCGGCATAGTGATCGAAGGTGTGCGGCTGCTGGAAAAAGTCGGCGGCAAGAGTGGCGCCTTCAAGGTAGAGAGCAAGGTCGAGGACGAAGCATGATCCGTGTGCAGTATTTCGCCCGTTACCGCGAGGCCCTGGGCCTGGATGGCGAGCAACTTAGTGGTGAGTTCGGCAGCCTTGATCAGCTGCGCCAACACCTACTGAGTCGCGGCGGCGTGTGGGATGTGCTGGCCGAGCAGAACCTGATGTGCGCGCGCAATCAGGAACTCTGCAGCCTGGACGAACCATTGGCGGCTGGCGACGAAGTGGCGTTCTTTCCCACAGTAACCGGCGGTTAAGCATGAGCATTCGCGTCCAGTCGCAACCCTTCGATCCGGGCGTTGAGCTTAACGCCCTGCATGCCGCCAACCTGGGCATTGGTGCGGTGGTCAGCTTTGTCGGCTATGTGCGCGACTTCAACGAAGGGCGCGAAGTCGGCGGCATGTTTCTCGAGCACTTCCCCGGCATGACCGAAAAGGCCCTGGGCAAGATCGCCGAGGAAGTTGCGCAACGCTGGCCACTGCTGGGCATCGAAGTCATCCACCGCATCGGTCGCCTGGAACCAGGCGAGCCGATTGTGTTTGTCGGCACCACCAGCGCCCACCGTCAGGCGGCATTCGACGCCTGCAACTTCGTTATGGACTACCTGAAAACCCGCGCGCCGTTCTGGAAGAAGGAAGACACCGCCGACGGCCCGCGTTGGGTCGAAGGGCGTTGCTCCGACCAGGCCGCCGCCGAGCGCTGGAAAACCTCAGGCTGAGGGCCGCTGCGGCGTCTGGCTGTCACGTGCTCTGTCCTTGCTGCGGTGCTCACGAAAAGCCTGGGCAATGATCTGGCGCAGCTGTTCGTCGTCCCAGGGTTTGGTCAGGAAGCGGTAGATGGCGCCCTGATTGATCGCGTCGGTGACCGATTTCAGGTCGGTATAACCCGAGAGCACAATGCGCATGGTGTCGGGGTGCAGGTCCTTGACCCGGCTGAAGAACTCGGTGCCGCTCATCTCCGGCATGCGCTGGTCGGAGAGAATCACCTGCACGTCGTGTTTGGCCAGCAGCTCGAAGGCATCCTGGGCGCGGGTCGCCATCAGAATCTTGTAGCCATCGCGGCGCAGCAGGCGGGCCAGGGAACGCAGGATATTTTCTTCGTCATCCAGCAACAGCAGGGTCTGCGCCGGTTCGCTGCCGCTTAGCTGCGGCAGGCTCGGGGTTTGGGTCAGCATGCGCTCGCGGAGAAATACCTCAAGCTCGGCGAATGGCATGGGCTTGGCGAAGTAGTAGCCCTGAAACAGGTCGCAGTGGCTCTTCTTCAGAAAGGCGAACTGCGGCTCGGTCTCCACACCCTCGGCGATAACCTTGAGACGCAGGTGGTGGGCCATGGAAATGATCCCCTGGGTGATCGCGGCGTCGTGCTGGTCGCTGACGATTTCCTCGACGAAGGAGCGGTCGATCTTGACCTTGTCGATGGGCAGGCGCTTGAGGTAGTTGAGGCTGGAGAAGCCGGTGCCGAAGTCGTCGATGGCGATCTTTACCCCGAGTTTTTTCAGCTGGTGCAGGGTGCTGATCGCCTGCTCGGCATGGTTGAGCAGCACGCCCTCGGTGATCTCCAGCTCCAGCCGTTCGGCGCTGAGCTGATGCTTGTGCAGCACCGCCTGGATAGTCTCGACGAAGTTGCTGCGCTGGAAGTGGATCGAAGAGATATTCACCGCCACCGTTGGCCCACTCATGCCCTGTTCGCAAAGCTGGCGCATCTGCCGGCAGGCGGTGTCCAGCACCCAGGCGCTGAGCGGGATGATCTGCCCGGTGTCTTCGGCTATGGGGATAAACAGGGTGGGGGGAATAAAGCCTTTTTCGGGGTGATTCCAACGCAGCAGGGCCTCGACGCCGACCACGCGGCCGGTGCGGCCATCGATCTGCGGTTGGTAGTAGAGGTCGAACGCCTGGCTATCCAGGGCCTTTTGCAGCTCATTGCGCAGGGTCATCCGCTCGCCGACCCGCTGATTAAGGTCGTTGGTGTACCACTGGTAGTTGTTGCGGCCTTCCTGCTTGGCCTTGTACATGGCCAGGTCGGCCTGCTGGATCAACTGCGAGGGTTGCGCCAGCAGCCCGTCGCTGAGGGTGATGCCGATACTGGCGGTGACGTGCAGATCGAGGCCGTCCACCCGATAGGGTCGCGCGATGTCGCTGAGCAGGCGTTCGGCCACCAGCAGCACGTCTTCTTCGCGGGCCAGGTCCGGCAGCAACACCAGAAATTCGTCGCCGCCCATGCGCGCCACGGTATCGCCGGGGCGCACCTGGGTGCACATACGCCGGGCCACTTCGATAAGAATCTGGTCGCCGGAGTGGTGGCCGATCGAGTCGTTAATTGGTTTGAAGCCATCCAGGTCGATAAACATTACCGCCAGGCTGCGTTGGTAGCGCTGGGAAATCTGGCAGCCCTGGCGCAGGCGGTCTTCCAGCAGGGCGCGGTTGGGTAGGCCGGTGAGTACGTCATGGCTGGCATTGAAGCTCAGTTCGGCCTGGTAGCGTTTCTCTTCGCTGATGTCGTTCTGCACGCCGATAAAGTGGCTGACCTGGCCCTGCTCATCAAGCACCGGGGAGATATACAGGTCGTTCCAGAATGGGCTGCCATCCTTGCGGTAATTGCGCAGCACCACGTGCACTTCGATTTGCTGCTCCAGGCTATGGCGGATCAGCTCCAGGCCCGGTTGATCGTGTTCGTCGTTCTGCAGAAAGCGGCAGTTGCGCCCCAGCGCCTCGGCCTCGGTGTAACCAGTGATGCGTTCGAACGCCGGGTTGACGTAGATGATCGGGTGATTGGGGGCCAGGGCGTCGGTGATGATCACGCCGTTGTAGCTGGAGGCCAGGCCGCGCTTGAGCAGGCGCAGCTGTTTTTCTGCCTCCTTGCGTTCGCTGATATCGCGTAGCGACAGCAAGCGCACCTGGCGCCCCTCCCAGTCGGTTTCCGAAAGGTGGATTTCCACGTCCAGGGGCTCGCCGGTGGGAGTGGTCAGGTGCCACTCGAAGAGTTCGTCGGCGTCCAGCGGCAGGTCGAAGGTCTGTTCTCGTAGTTGAGCCTGTCTGGTCTTGAACAGCTTTTCGGCCGCCGGGTTGGCGTAACACAGCTGGCCCTGCTCATCGACCACCAGCAGGGCGTCACGGGTATCGTTGAGCAGCTTGCGGAAGGACAGCTCGCGGCGCGCAGCCTGTTGATGAATCTTGTGCTTTTCCGTGACGTCGATGGCCAGCACCAGGCAACTGGGCTGCTTATCGAACTCGAAGTCATGCACCAGCACTTCGGCGTGCAGCTCATGCCCGGCCTTGTGCAGGTAGGTCCAGACCCCGGCCTGCGGATCGGCAATCGGCGAGTCGCGCAGGCGGCTGTTGTAGTAGTCGAGAAAGCGCTGCTGCTCGTCCTGGCTGCGGATATCCAGCACGCTCATGTTCTTGAACTCTGCCTGGGAGTAGCCGAGCAGGCGAGTGGCAGCAAGGTTGGTGGCCTGGAAGCACAGGGTTTGCTTGTCGAACACCCACATGGCTTCGGGGTTGGCCTCGAACAGCAGGCGATAGCGATTTTCGCTGTCGGTCAGCTCGGCACTGGCCAGGCTGCGGTCGATGGCGTAGCGAATGCTGCGCAGCAATTGCCGGTTGTCGAACTGGCCCTTGACCAGGTAATCGGCGGCGCCCAGCTCGATGGCGCTGGCATCCAGGTGCGTATCGCCCTGGCCGGTCAGCAGAATGATCGGTTTGATGACGCCGCGCTGCAGGGCGTTGTCGATCAGCTCCAGGCCGGAGTCCGCGCCCAGACGGTAATCCACCAGGTAGAGGTCGTGTTCCTCGCGCAGCACCAGCTCCAGACCCTGCTGGAAGTTGTTGCACCACTCCAGCTCGAGCGGCATGTCCAGGTTCTGCCGCAGGATGTCGCGGGTGATGATGAAGTCGTCCTCATCATCATCGATCAGCAGCAGTTTCCAGCCGGGGGAGGTTCTAATCATTGCGGGTTCCGTCTGTGGGCAGTGCGACGACCTGCAGCCAGTAGCGGCCAAGGTTGTTTACCACCTCAAGCAGGCCGCTGAAGCTCACCGGCTTGGTGATAAAGGAGTTCACACCCATGGCGTAGCTGCGCCGGATATCTTCGTCGGCCGAGGAGGTGCTGAGGATCACCACGGGGATGCTGCGGAGCTGGGCATCGCTTTTGATCGCCTGCAGCGCCTCACGGCCGTCCATGCGCGGCATATTAAGGTCCAGCAGGATCAGCCCCGGCAGCGGGTGGCGCGTCGCATCCTCGTAGGGTGGGCGGCGTTTGAGGTAGTTCATCAGCTCTTCGCCGTCATGCACGAAGTGCAGGGGGTTGTGGATGCGGCACTCTGTGAAGGCCTCGCGGGTCATCAGGCAATCGTCTTGATCGTCGTCGGCAATCAGAATCTGTACCAGCGCAGCTGTGGTCATGGGGTGGCCTTGTTCAGAGACGGGAAGGTGATACGGAATACGCTGCCCTGACCGGGGGAGCTGCTGGCCGTAATACGCGCGCCGTGGCGTTCGACGATTTTCTTGACGATGGCCAGGCCGATCCCTGTGCCGGCATAGGCCTCGCGTCCGTGCAGGCGCTGGAAGGGGTTGAAGATGCGGTCGAGGTATTTTTCATCGAAACCGATGCCGTTGTCGGCAATGCACAGGGTCCAGTGTGCGCCTTCCTGCGCCTCCACATACAAACGGATCAGCGGTTGGTTGCCGGGTGGCTGGAATTTCAGGGCATTGCTCAGCAGGTTCTGCAGCACCTGGCGCAACTGGCTGGGGTCGCCCAGCACCGCCGGCAGTTGCGGGTATTCGATACGCGCCTGGCTCTGTTCGATGGCGGCCTCCATGTCGCCGAGTACCTCGCCGAGTAGCTGGTTGAGGTTCAGCGGCTGCAGCGGCTGGCCGCGGGTGTTGACCCGCGAGTAGTTGAGCAGGTCGACAATCAGCGCCTGCATGCGCGCTGCGGCCGAGTTCATGCGTTGCAGGTAGTCGCGGTCTTCGTCACCGAGAGTCGTGTTGCGGCTGGCCAGCCGCTCGGAGAAGGCCTGGATCTTGCGCAACGGCTCCTGCAGGTCATGGGAGGCGACGAAGGCAAACTCCTGCAATTCCTTGTTGCTGCGCTCCAGTTCGAGCAGGGTTGCCTCCAGCTCCTGTTGGGTCTGGCGGCGTTCGCTGATGTTCTGGAAGTACACCGCCAGGCCCTCTTCGGATGGGTAGGCATGCAGCTCGAACCAGCCGTTTAGGGGTGTGTAGAAACTCTCGAAGTGGCACGGCTGACCGCTGCTCATGGCCTGGCGGTAACGCTCACCGATTTCGCTGTCGTAGGAGCCGGGAAAGGCCTGCCACAGCTGTTGGCCGAGCAGGCCCGGGGAGCTGGCCTGTAGCAGCCGCTCGGCTTCGTGGTTGACGTAGGTAAAGCGCCAGTCGCGGTCGAAGGTATAGAAGGCATCGCTGATGCTTTCCAGGGTGTTGCGCAGGCGTTCGGCCAGGGCCTGGGACTCGGCCAGCGCCTGTTTGTAGGCACTGATGTCCTTGGCGATGCCGAATATCCCGACTATCTGCGCATCGACCATGATCGGCAGATGGGTCACGTCCAGGGTCAGGGTGTTGTGCTGGCGGTCCTGCAGGCGCGTTTCATAGTGCTGCGGGTCGCCGGCGCTGGCCGCTTGCAGGTGTTCGCGAATCTTTGCCTGCTGGTCGCTGGCTATCAGTTGAGTGAAGTGCTGGCCGATGATTTCGGCTTCGCTTAGCCCCAGCAGCTGCTGGCCGGCATCATTGATGCTGAGAAAGTTGCCCTGCAGGTCGAAGGAAAATACCGGGTCGGGGTTGAAGGCGAACAACGAGCGAAAGCGCTGCTGGCTTTCCTGCAGGTGGCGGCGGTCGGCTGCTCGCGCGATGCCGATGGCCGCCAGCTGGGCGGCGGTGGCCAGATTCTGGATCTGTTCATCACTCGGCACCCGGGGCTGGCGGTAATACACGCCGAAGGTGCCCAGGCACTTGCCCTCGTGGGAGATCAGCGGGAACGACCAGCAGGCCATAAGGCCATGGGCCAGAGCCAGGTCGCGGTAGTCCTGCCAGATCGGGTCGCTACGGATGTCGGCGGTGATCACCAGCTTCTGCTGGAACGCCGCCGTGCCGCAGCTGCCGGTGTTGGGGCCAATGGTCAGGCCATCCACGGCCTGGTTATAGGCCGGCGGCAGGTTGGGGGCGGCTCCGGTGTGCAGCTGTTGCCCAGTGGCGTCGAGCAGCAGCACCGAGCACAGGGCGTCGGGTTGCTGACTCTCGATCATCAGGCAAAGCGCCTCGAGGATTTCGCCCAGCGGCCGGTCATTGGAGATCATGCTGAGGATCTCCCGCTGGCTTTCGGCGTAGGCCTCGTTCTCCACCAGCAGGGTGATGTCATGGGCGACCGCGAACAGGGTCTGGTCCGGGGTGGACCAGTCGACTGTCCAGTGCACATGCACGATGCGCCCGTCCCGATGCCGGCAGCGGTTGCGCAGCGTGTAGCTGGCGCGCGCGTGCATGCTGGAAATGATTTCCTCCTGGGTCTGCTGGCGGTCTTCGGCCAGTACCAGCTCGATAAAGGTTCGGCCGATCAGCTCATCAACCGAGTAGCCGAAGAGCTTCGCGCAGGATGGGCTGAGTTCGTGGAAGCGCCCCTGGCGGTCGATCGAGCAGAACACGTCGTGGGTGAACTGCATGATCCGCTGATTGAGGTTCTGCGTGCGCAGCTGCAGGGCCAGGCTTTGCTGCAGCTCATAGTTGGCATTTTCCAGCTGCTCCGAGCGCTCG
>JBIHZW010000038.1:0-19377 GCA_044240245.1 Pseudomonas sp.
GGCGGCGCTGCCAGATCAGCTTGCCGGTATTGCTCTCAGTGACCAGATACTGGTCACTGAAGCGATAGTAGGCGGCAGGCTGATAGTCACTGCGGCCCTGCATCTGCACTTCCAGCAAGCCGTTGTTGCTCTGCCAGCGGCCGCTGTACTGCAGCTCTCCAGGGCTGTCGTAGTTCCAGTCCGCACCGCCTGCGACACTGCGTGTCCATTGCGAAACGCTGCCGTCGCCCTGCAGTTGCAGGATCATCTGGGTGGTCATGGAGGCGAAATTGGCGCCGCCGCTGTTGATGACCTTCTCGTGCACCCAGGTGCCGATTAGCGCCGGATCGCGTGTGGCGCTGCTGCTCGGGCTGCTACTTTGCGCGGCGGCTGCAGCACTGAGGTTCTGCCGGTGGAACAGCGCTTTGCGCTCCAGGGTTGCCCCGGTCGTTGGATTACGCGCGGCGATATGGGTGTTGAGCACGCCATTGGCGTAGGTGGCATTCATATTGGCAATCACTTGCCCGGACTTCGGCTCGCTGATCTGCGCACTCAGCAATTGGCCGTCAAAGCTGCCGCTGATCTGCAGGCGCAGCGTCGCGCCCTCCACATATTCCCCCGTGACTTGCTGGCCCTGGCTGCGCAGGTGCATTTCGGCTGGCTGGCCATCCAGCGTGGTCAGGTAGTGGCCGTCTAGGGTGTCGGCCAGCAGAAAACTGGGTAACAGACAGAGCACAAGTGTCAGCAGGGCGCGCGGCATGAGTTTTCCTTAGAAGATGAGCTGACAGAAGATTAGCAACGGATGCTTGACCTGGGGGCCGCCCCGCACTTGCAGACTGACGGCGCAGCTTAAATTGGAGTGTTGCCATGACCCGCGAACAAGCCTTCTGGCAGGAATACCAACTGGCCCGCACCATGCGCGGCACTGATCCCGCTGCCGAACTGCGCCACCTGGAGCGGGCGCATATTCTCGGTCAGCGTTATTTCAGCGAGCACCTGCGCAGCCACCTGTGGATGCTCGCCTGGGCTTGGCGCCAGCGTGATTGGGCCGAGGGCCTGGCGCAATTGCTGCGCATCCCCGGTAGCCTGGGTTCGCTGCTGGGGCTGTTTCCCTTGGGTAATCCGGGCACACGACGCGTCGGCCCACTGACCCCGCAGGCTGTGCCCGAGGATCTGCAAGCGCTGCTCAAGTAGCCTGCGCAGGCAACGCCGCGCTATCGCAAACGCGGCGGATCAGGGCAAGATAGAGCCATTGAGATCAGCCAGGAAGGTGCCTTGTGAACCCTTGTTCCGATGACTTTATTGTCGCCAACACCGCTGAAGAAGCGGTGGATCGTCTGGCTGCCTTGCACCTGCAGGCGACCACGGGCTTGAGCCAGGCGCTCAAGCGCTATCTCAAGGAACGTATCAAGCCGGATGCCGAGGAGCAGTCGCGTTTTCGCTACCCGGAGCTGCGCCTGATCTACCTGTGTCAGGGCGAAGTGCCGACCACCGTGCGCGCCTATGCCAAGGTGCAGGTGCCGGGTACTTACAGCGTCACCGTCACCCATCCGGCGGCGTTCCGCAAATACCTGCTGGAGCAGCTGCGCCCGCTGATGAACGACTTCACCGTGCGCGTGGAAGTGGGCATCAGCCAGCAGAATATTCCCTATCCCTACGTGGTCGAGCAGGGCGATGAGCTGGCCGGCTCCGGGGTAACCGCCGCCGAGTTGGCGCGGGTATTCCCCAGCACCGATCTGTCCGCCGCCACCGACGGCACAGCCGATGGCCTGTACGACTGGGAAAACACCGACCCGCTGCCGCTGGCGCTGTTCGATGCGGCGCGGGTGGATTTCTCCCTGCGCCGTTTGGTGCATTACACCGGCAGCGACTGGCGGCATGTGCAGCCGTGGATTCTGTTGACCAACTACCACCGCTACGTCGACCAGTTTATTCGTCATGGTCTGGACATGCTGGTGGGCGAGTCGCGCTTCACCCGCATGGTGCTGCCGGGCAACGTAGTGATCGAGCGCGGCATGGCCGAAGGCGAGATGCAGGCGATCATCGAGAATGTTATTTGGCACCGTTACCAGATGCCCGCCTACCACCTGCAGGCCGATGACGGCCATGGCATTACCCTGGTCAATATCGGCGTCGGCCCGTCCAACGCCAAGAACATTACCGACCACCTGGCCGTGCTGCGTCCGCATTGCTGGCTGATGATCGGACACTGCGGCGGCCTGCGTCAGTCGCAGACCATCGGCGACTACGTGCTGGCCCACGCCTATATGCGCCGCGACGGCATTCTCGACCGCGTGCTGCCGCCGCATATCCCGCTGCCGGCCCTGGCAGAAGTGCAGCAGGCATTGCAGGAGGCCGCCAAGCTGGTCACTGGCGAGCAGGGCGACGAGCTGAAAAAGCGCCTGCGGACCGGCACCGTGCTGACCTATGACGACCGCAACTGGGAACTGCGCTGGGCCCAGGAACGGCCGCTGATCAACCTGTCCCGCGCCGTGGCGGTGGATATGGAAAGCGGCACCATCGCTGCCCAAGGCTATCGCTTGCGGGTGCCCTACGGCACGCTGCTGTGCGTCTCGGACAAACCGCTGCACAGCGAGATCAAACTGCCGGGCGCGGCCGGTGCCTTCTACGAGCGCGCTGTGACCCAGCATTTGCATATCGGTATCACCGCGCTCGATCTGCTGCGCAACCAGCTCAACTCGCTGCACTCGCGCAAGCTGCGCAGCTTCGATGAGCCGCCGTTCCGCTAACGCTTCGTGTCGCATAAAAAAGCCCGAGGTTTATGCCTCGGGCTTTTTATTTCAGCTCAGCTTATTTGCTGGCATCCAGCACCACACGGTAGCGCGCTTTACCGGCGCGCAGGTGGTCGATGGCCTCGTTGACCTTGCTCATGGGGAAGTGCTCGACCTGCGGCAGGATCTGATGGCGGGCGCAGAACTCGAGCATTTTCACCATATGGGCGGGCGAACCGACGGGCGAGCCGGACAGGCTCTTTTGCTTGGGGATCAGGCTGAACACATGCACCGGGATCGCGCTGGGTACGATGCCGACAAAGTGCAGCCGGCCCTTGCCCTTCAACGTGCCAAGCATGGCGTTCCAGTCCAGGTCGGCACTGGCGGTGACCAGCAGGAAATCCAGGCTGCCAGCAATCGCCTTGAGTGCCGCGCTGTCGGTGGAGGCCACCACCTTGTGCGCACCCAGGCGTTTGGCTTCTTCCTGTTTGCTCAGTGATGAAGTGAAGGCGGTGACTTCGCAGCCCCAGGCATTGAGAAAGCCCAGCGCCAGGTGACCAAGGCCGCCGATGCCGACCACGCCGACCTTGTCGGTGGGTTTTACATCGAAATCTAGCAGCGGGCTAAACACCGTGGAGCCGGCGCAGAACAGCGGGCCGACGAGCGCTGGGTCGAGGCCGTCTGGCAGTGGTACTGCCCAGGCCCAGTGGCTACGCAGGCGGTCGGCGAAACCGCCGTTGCTACCGACAATCGTTGGTTTTACCGTGCCGCACAGCTGGTGCGAGCCTTCCATGCACGAGCTGCAATGCATGCAGCTGCCCTTGTACCAGCCTATGCCTACACGTTGGCCGAGTTTTAGGCCGCGTGCCTGTGGGCCGAGGCGGACCACGGTGCCGACCACTTCATGGCCGGGAATAAAGGGATAGCGCGCGTTGCCCCATTCGTTGTCGATCATCGACTGGTCGGAGTGGCAGATGCCGCAGTATTCCACCGCTACTTCGACGTCTTCGGCACCCAGCGGGCCGGGGTCATAACTGTGCGGTTCGAGGGGCGCGCCGGGGGCTTTGGCGGCCCAGCCGGTAAAGGTGTCGACGATGGATTCGGACGAACTCATAACAATGACCTCGGGACGGAAAACACAACCTAGCCAGCATAGTCCGCTGTGCCGGGGAAGGCAGCGCGGATCACTCAGGCTGATAGTCCAACCTTGGCCTCGGTTACACTGGCCGCCTCGTAACCTGTTGCTGGATCACCTATGCCGCGCCCACCTCGCCCTGCGTCCACCCGTCCGCACAGCGGCAAACCTGCCGTGCGCCGCGTGGCCAAGGCACCACCCGCCGAGCCGCGCTTGCTGGTGCTGAACAAGCCGTTCGATGTGCTCACCCAGTTCAACGACGACCAGGGCCGCGCCACCCTCAAGGACTTTGTCAGCGTGCCGGGCGTCTATCCGGCCGGGCGCCTGGACCGCGACAGCGAAGGTCTGTTGCTGCTGACCAATGATGGCGGTCTGCAGGCGCGTATCGCCGATCCAAAGCACAAGCTGGCGAAAACCTACTGGGTGCAAGTGGAGGGCGAACCGAGCGAAGAGCAGTTGCAGCAGTTGCGTGATGGCGTGCAATTGAATGACGGCCCGACCCTGCCGGCCGAGGCGCGTCTACTGGAAGTGCCCGAGTTATGGGAACGCAACCCGCCGGTACGCTTTCGCAAAAGCATCCCGACGGCCTGGCTGGAGCTGGTGATTCGCGAGGGGCGCAACCGTCAGGTACGCCGTATGACCGCTGCCGTGGGCCTGCCGACGCTGCGCCTGGTGCGGGTGCGTATTGGCCCCTGGAGCCTGGACGGCTTGCAGCCTGGCGAGTGGAAAGAGGTAGAGGCGCGGCTGTAGCCGGAGCGGGTCGATCAGCCGTGGATGCCGCGGCTCGCTTCGATGATGTAGGTGATGATCGGCTTGGCCAGGAAGGCGAACAGGCACAGGCCCAGGCCGAGAAACAGGATCGCCGTGCCCAGGCGACCGGCTTTGGATGTCTTGGCCAGGTCCCAGATGATAAAGAACATAAACACCATCAGCCCGCCGACCAGGGCGTACATCATCAGGGATTCGAACTGTTCGGTTTCCATTCGGGCCTCGTAAACCTGCAGGTGCTCGGCTGGGTGCCGACAATCGCTGTGCGGTGGCGCGTGGAGTGGTGGCCGCCGTCACAGAGGGCGCGATTATACGCAGCAATGGCCGCTCTGCCAGTCGACCACGGCCTAGGTGCGGCGATCAGCCGCGCAGGTGCTGCAACGGCAACTGGGTACTGGAGAGAATCTGCTGCAGTACGAAGCTGGAACGCACGCTGGAAACGCCCTCAATACGGGTCAGGGTGCCCAACAGCAGCTTCTGGTAGTGATCCATATCCGGCACCACCACCTTGAGCTGATAGTCGGCGTCCATCCCGGTGACCAGGCAGCATTCGAGCACTTCCGGGCATTTTCGAATTTCTTCCTGAAAATGTTCGAAGCGTTCCGGGGTGTGCCGGTCCATGCCGATCAGTACGTAGGCGGTCAGCGTCAGGCCAAGCTGTTTGCGGTCGAGCAGAGCGACCTGGCCGAGGATATAACCATCATCTTCCAGCTGTTTGACCCGTCGCGAGCAGGGCGAGGGCGACAGGCCGATACGTTCAGCCAGGTCCTGATTGGACAGGGTGGCGTCGCGCTGCAATTCGGCGAGGATATTCAGGTCGTAACGATCAAGTCTGTTCATCTTTGCCATGCTTTCGTTATTCGGTTGTGCTGAATGATGCGCTTGTGGCGATAAATTGCGCAAGTGATAGGTATTTCAGCAATCTTAGCAATCTTTCACTGCGCTTGCGGGCGTAAGCTTTACCTCAACTTCAAGGCCCGGACGACACGTCCAGCCGCCTCGCCCAATCAGGTGAGCGGTCGCCGCCGATCCCACCGGATCGTCACGGCACCCGGGTCCGCACTGCCCAACCAGGCAGGCGAAGAAAAGGCGTTACCATCGCCACAATGACGGACACGCAAAAAAGGGGAAGGCCTGCAGGCCTTCCCCTTTTTTGTTACCTGCCAGTTGCCTCTTACGAGGCCGTCGAGTGCTTTACCACGCTGCTGGGGTCGGCATGCACCAGTACCTCGGCGCGGGGGAATTCGCTGCGGATCGCCGTTTCAACCTGATCGCACAGGCCGTGTGCATGCTGCAGGCTTAGCTCGCCCGGCAGCTCCACATGCAACTGGACGAACCAGTGGGTGCCGGACAGCCGCGTGCGCAAGTCATGCACGCCCAGCACGCCGGGCACCGCGCAGGCCAGGCTGTGCATCTGCGCGCTGATCTGCGGGTCGAGCTCCTGGTCCATCAGTACGGTCGCCGCTTCGCGGACGATGCTGATGGCGCTCCAGAAGATATACAGGGCAATGCCGATGCCGAAGATGGCGTCCAGTTGCGGCCAGCCGTAACTGGCCAGCAGCAATGCCAGGAGGATGCTGCTGTTGAGCAGCAGGTCTGAGCGATAGTGCAGCGAGTCGGCGCGAATCGCCGTGGAGCCCGTCAGCTTGACCACATGACCCTGGAACAGCAGCAGGGCGAGGGTCACCGCCAGCGACAGCAGCATCACCGCAATGCCCAGGGCCGGTGCGCCAATCGGTTCGGGATTGAGTAGGCGGTCGATGGCGTGACTGCCCACCAGCAGCGCGCTGGCGCCGATAAACAGCGCCTGGCCCAGCCCAGCCAGGGCTTCGGCCTTGCCGTGACCGTAGCGGTGATCCTCATCCGCCGGGCGCAGCGCGTAGTGCACGGCGATCAGATTGAGCAGCGAGGCGGCGCCATCGAGCAGCGAATCCGTCAGCCCCGCGAGCAGGCTGACCGAGCCGCTGAGCCACCAGGCAATGGCTTTGGCCAGCGCCAGAGTGAGCGCAGCCGCCAGCGCAGCGAAGGTCGCCAGGCGCATCAGGCGGGCATGTTGCGGCTGTATGTTCACGGGCTATCCAGAGTGGGCAAGTTCTGCCAAGGCTAGCGCTAAATAACAAAAGCCCGTCGTAAAACGGGCTTTTAGTTCGGGCTTGTTGATGCCTTGCTTAGGCTGCTGGGCGCAGACCGTAGGCCGCCAACTGCTCGGCGCTACCGCTGTGCTGGATCAGGCGTGGGTCATCCAGTGGCAGGCTGTGGCCCGTCTGCACTTCGATCAGCGCCTTGAGCTTGAGCGGGTCGATCTTGCCGTCAGCATCCACCACATTCTGCAGATCTTGCGGGTCAACCTGCGAGGTCAGGCCGCCGGGCAGGTAGATCGCGCCGGTGGCGAAGTCGATACCAAAGGCAATCAGCCCTGGGATCACATAGAAGAGGATGCCGATTGCGTTGAGCCCGGCCACCATGGGGTCGATGCGGCCTTCGATCTGGCCGCGGCGATCCGGGAAGAACAGGGTGCCGCAGGCGGTCAGTTGAGTGAGCAGCGCGGCGACGATAAGGCCACCGATAACGCGGGTTTGGGTGCGCATTGAACATCTCCATGGAAAAAGTGGCGCAACTATACCAATGCCTGTATTGCAATGCCGCTGCGTCAGGCGCTGCCAGCTCTATTTCGCGCAGCCATACCTAACAGTCAGACAGCGCCAATGCTCTACAGGTTCGCCGTTATAATCGTGCGCCTTGAATGGAGCCCGCATGAATTCCCTGCCAATCGATGTGTTGCTGCCTGAGCTGTGTCAGGCCCTTGCCCTGCGTGATGAAGCGGTGCTGGAAGCGCCGCCCGGTGCCGGTAAGACCACCCGTGTGCCGCTGGCGCTGCTGACCCAGCCTTGGCTGGCGGGGCAGATCATCATCATGCTCGAGCCACGGCGGCTGGCGGCGCGGGCGGCGGCCGAGCGCCTGGCCAGCGAGCTGGGCGAGGCGGTGGGGGAAACCGTCGGTTATCGCATCCGCCTGGACAGCAAGGTCGGCCCGCGTACCCGTATCGAAGTGGTCACCGAAGGCATCCTGGCGCGACGGCTGCAGGATGATCCGGCGCTGGAAGGCGTTGGCATAGTCATCTTCGACGAATTTCACGAACGCAGTCTGGATGCGGACCTGGCGTTGGCGCTGTGCCTGAATGGCCGGGCGATGTTTCGCGGTGCGGACTCTGGCGAGTTGCCGCTGAAGGTGCTGCTGATGTCAGCAACCCTGGAAGGCGAGCGGCTGGTAGGTTTGCTCGATGATGCGCCGGTGCTGCACAGCGAAGGACGGATGTTCCCGGTGGATATCCGCTGGGGCGCGCCCTGGCAGGCGGGCGAGTGGCTTGAGCCGAAAGTGCTGCAGTGCGTGTTGCAGGCGCTGGCCGATGAGCCGGGCAGCCTGCTGGTGTTTCTGCCGGGGCAGGCGGAGATTCGCCGGGTTAATGAACAGCTGGCTGAGGCCCTGGCCGGGCGTCGCGACATTCTGCTCTGTCCGCTGCATGGCGAGCTGGACCTCAGCGCCCAGCGTGCGGCCATCGAAGCCGCTCCACCGGGTCTGCGCAAGGTGGTGCTGGCGACCAATATCGCTGAAACCAGCCTGACCATCGATGGCGTGCGGGTGGTGGTCGATGCCGGCCTGGCGCGGGTGCCGCGCTTTGACCCGAACAGCGGCATGACCCGCCTGGACACCCAGCGCATTTCCCGTGCTTCCGCCACCCAGCGCAGCGGGCGGGCCGGGCGCTTGCAGCCGGGCGTCTGTTATCGCCTGTGGTCGCAGGCGCAGCATGAGCAATTGGCGGCTTACGGCACGGCGGAAATGCTCCAGGCCGACCTCGCTGGCCTGGCCCTGCAACTGGTGCGCTGGGGCGTGCAACCGGCCGAACTGGTCTGGCTTGATCCGCCACCAGCGGCGGCTTATGCCCAGGCTTTGGAGCTACTGGTGCGGCTGGGTGCGGTGGATGCCCAGGGCGTGTTGACCAGTCACGGCCAGGCCATGGCCGAACTGCCTACCCATCCACGTATTGCCCATTTGCTGTTGCGTGGTCAGGAGCTGGGTCTGGGGCCATTGGCTTGCGATCTGGCGGCCTTGCTTGGCGAGCGCGATATTCTGCGCGGCGCAGGCGCTGATCTGCACAGCCGCCTGGCCTTGCTGGCTGGAGAGTCGCGTGCCGCTCGCGGTGCGCAAAATGGCGTGCAGCGTGCCCGGCAACTGGCCCGGCAGTTTCAGGGGTACCTCAAGCGCCGGCCCAGCCCGCAGGCAGTCAGTGATCCCGAGCATCCGCGCTGGTTGGGCGCGTTGCTGGCCTTCGCCTACCCGGATCGCATTGCTCAGCAGCGCCGTGCCGGTGGTGCAGAATATCGCCTGGCCAACGGTCGAGCAGCGCTATTTGCCGAGGTCGATGGCCTGATGAAACACGCCTGGCTGGTGGTGGCTGACCTGGGCAGTCGCCAGGGCCAGCGTGAAGAACGCATCTACCTGGCCGCCGAGCTGGAACCGCAGTTGTTCGAAGGCGTGCTGGCCGAGCAAGTCAGCAATCTGGACGTGCTGGATTGGGATGAGCGCGAAGGCGCCCTGCGCGCCGAACGCCAGCGCAAGGTCGGTGAGCTGGTGCTGTCGCGTGAGGCGCTGACCGGGCTGGATGCGCAACAGCGCAGCCGCGCCATGCTCGGCCTGGTGCGGCGCAAGGGCCTGGCGCTGCTGCCCTGGACGCCGGAGTTACGCCAGTGGCAGGCGCGAGTGGCGTTGCTGCGCACGCTGGATCTGTCCAGCAAAGACGCCAGCGAGTGGCCAGATGTCAGTGATGCTGCCTTGCTGGCGACGCTGGAGAACTGGCTGCAGCCCTATCTGGATAACGTCACCCGGCTCAGCCATTTCGCCAACCTGGATTTACCCAGCCTGCTGCTGAACCTGCTGCCCTGGCCGTTGCCGCAGCGTCTGGATGAGCTGGCGCCACGCAGTGTTCAGGTGCCGTCTGGTTCGCGCATCAGCCTGGATTACAGCGAACAGCCGCCGGTGTTGGCGGTGCGTCTGCAGGAGTTGTTCGGTCTGGCCGATACGCCGCGCATCGCCGGCGGTCGCCAGGTGATCAAGCTGCACCTGCTGTCGCCAGCGCGGCGGCCGGTGCAGGTGACTCAGGATCTGGCCAACTTCTGGCGCAGTACCTATGCCGAGGTGAAGAAAGACCTCAAGGGCAGGTACCCGAAGCATTATTGGCCGGACGATCCGCTGATCGCCGAACCGACGGCGCGGGCCAAGCCGCGCAAGTAGGCGTTAGGGCAGGCGCAGATCCTCGCCAGCCGCCGTAAGTTCCGCATAGGCCCGATCCAGCGCATCGCGCAGTGCTTCGGCGCCGGGCGCATGGCTGGAGACGATCAGCTTTAGCGGGATGCGTTGCAGTTCCAAATACGGCAGCTCGGACATGCCCAGGCGTTTGCGCGCCTGCTCCACCGGGGTCTGGTAGTCGAGGAGAAAATCACCGCGACGGCGCTGGAGCATTTCCAATGCGGCGGTGTGGGTGCCGGTACGGTGTTGCTCTACGGCCAGCTGCGGGTCGTTGAGCATTTCGTTGACCGGCTGCCAGTAGGTGTAGCCGCTGATCATGATCACCCCGCGGCCCTTAAGGTCCTCGGGCAGGCGCGGCATCAGGGTGTCGCGGCGGAAATACAGGTTGAGCACGATCTCGCCGAGCCGGGTGTGGGTTTCCAGGGTGTGCTCGCGCAACTCCACCTTGCCCGGCGCGCCGGGCCAGATTTGCACGCTGCCATCCTGCAGGCCGTTGTATAGCCGCGCGCTGGGGTAGGAGCGCAGCTCGGCGCGGTAGCCGGCGTGCTCCAGCAGGCGCTTGCTCAATTGCAGGATGGCGCCTTTGGGGCGGCCCCCGCTGTCGGTGTAGGAGTAGGGCGGAAACTCGTAATAACCCACCTGCACCAATGGTCGTGGATCATTGGCGGGGGCGGCGAAGCTGGCGCTGCAGTAGAAGGCTGCAGCCAGCGCGAGGCAGAGGAATCGTGGCATCAAATGGGCACGTACTGCGGCTATCTGCCGTCTTTTCGTTATGAAAGTGTCACATTGAGCGAGCATGGCTAACTGCCAGCAGCTTTGTCCAGTGGCTTACTGAAAAAGCTTAGTCCAGCGTCGGCAGCAGCAGGCGGGCTAGCACCGGCAGGTGGTCGGAAATCCCTAGGCTGTCGTGCTGGCGCACCTGGCTGTCGAGTAGCGTCAGCTGTGGGCTGTGGAACAGGTAGTCGAGGGTGCGATCCGGGCCGGGCACTGTCGGGTCGTTGGGGTAATGGGTATACCAGCGCGCCTGGTCGATGCCGTTGGCTTGCTCCAGGCTGGGCACCATCGGGTAGCGCTCGGCCAGTTGTTGCAGCTCACTAGCCGGGCTGTACCAGCTGCGCTGGTTCTCGGGCAGACGCTGGTATTGGCCGGGCGGCAGCAGGTTGAAGTCGCCGCCGATAACCCAGGGCGTGCCGTCGGCCTGGAGCTGATCGAGCAGGCTGGCGGTCATGGCCACTTGGCGCTGCATGGTGTCATTGCCCTGGGCGAAGGCATCCAGATGAGTGTTGATGGCGACCAGCTCGCCGCCGCCACGCACGGGCAGATGGCTGACCAGCAGGGCGCGCTTGAGGTTGAACTGGCGGCTGATCGGGTTGGCGGGCATCAGCGGCAATTGCAGGCGTTCGGCGCGGGCGATCTGAAAGCGGCTGAGGGTGCCCAGTTGCATGCCGACGCTGCCGAGAATCTGCGGGTGCGGCACAAATGTGGCCTTCCAGTAATAGGCCTGGGTGCTGCACGGGTAGATGTCGCTCAAGCGTTCATGCAGCAGTGCCAGCTGGTTCTGGTAGTCGGTGGCCTTGGCACCGTTGTGCAGCTCCTGCAGCAGAACAATATCCGGCTGCTCGTCGCGCAGGATGCGCGCCACCTCATCCAGGGTAAATGCCAGGTCTTCTGTGCTGGGGCGCTGGTCGGGGCCGCTGCCGTCCGCCAGGTCGTACCAGAACACATAGCGCTTGCCGGCCAGGTATTGAATGTTCCAGGTCATCACTTTCAAGGCCTGCCCCGGCTGCAGCTGCGGCGCATTGGTCTGGCAGCTCACGGGTGCGGCTTCGCGGGCGGTCGGGTGCCAGGTCAGGCTGTAGATCAGCGCGCCCAGCACGCAGAACAGGCTGGCCAGGCTGAGCAGGGAGAGGCGCAGGAGTCGGGGCAGGGGCATAAACAGGGTCGCCGGCGGGTGAACTATGCTGAGGGAGCATACCGGAGATGCGGGGCGATGCCGATGTTGCAGCGCCTTGCGCGGGTGCTTCAGGAGGTCGCATGAATACCCCAACGATTGCTCAGCGCAGCCCCTATGCGGTTGCGGTCACGGCCGGCAACGACTACTTCTGGTGCCGCTGCGGACGCAGCGCCGCACAGCCCTTCTGCGATGGGCAGCATAAAGGCAGCGGTTTTACCCCGTTGAAATACCACGCAGACAAGGACGCCACCCTGTACTTCTGTGGCTGCAAGCACACGCAGACGCCGCCCTGTTGCGATGGCAGCCATAACAGGTTGTAGTAACGGCTTTTGCAGTAACTGGGTCGGGGACAGGTTATGTACCGCAAGGTGTTTGCCAACAAGGTATTCGACCGCAAGGTTGTGGTGATTACAGGCGGCTGCGCCGGTATCGGCCGGGCGCTGGCTATGCGCTTGGCGCAGGCGGGGGCGCGGCTGGTGATCTTTGATCTAGAGCAGCAGGCGCTCGACAGCCTGGTGCAGCACCTGGCCGATCACCACAACGCCGAGGCCCTCGGTGTGCTCTGCGATGTGGCCGATGCTGAGGCGGTGGAACGGGCTATGGCGCTGACCGTCGAGCGTTTCGGCGGTATCGATGTGCTGGTCAACAACGCGGGTATTACCCACCGCAGCAGTTTTGCCGACACCGAGCTGGCGGTGTTCCAGCGGATCATGGCGGTCAACTATTTTGGCGCACTGCATTGCACCAAGGCCGCGCTACCCAGCCTGATCGCCCGCAGTGGGCAGATCATCGTGCTCAGCTCGCTGTCAGGCTTCGCCCCGCTGCTTTACCGCAGCGCCTACAACTCCAGCAAGCATGCCCTGCATGGGTTGTTTGAAACTCTGCGTTATGAGCTGAAAGGCTCCGGGGTCAATGTGATGCTGGTGTGCCCCGGCTTTACCGCCACTGACCTGCGCAAGAATGCCCTGGTGGGCGATGGCTCGGTGGCCGCGCAGCCGCCATTGGCGATGGGCAAAGTCGCTTCGCCGCAGGATGTCGCCGAGGCGATTTACCACGGCGCTTTGAAACGCCGTCGGCTGCTGGTGCTGTCGAATGTCGACTGGCGCGCGCGGGTGTTGGCGCGGTTCTTCCCGCGGCTGTTTGAGCGGGTGCTGCTGCCGCGCTTGTCCGGCTTGAAGCCGCAGCGTGCAGGACGTTCCTGATGCGCCACACATGGCTCGGTCTGTTGCTGTTGCTCGGGATGCCGCTGCAGGCCGAGGAGCCGCCTGCGCTGTTGGTGATGACCGATATCTGGCCGCCTTTTCGTATGCAGGAGGGCGATGGCGCGCTGAGCGGGTTGGATATCGACTTGCTTGATCAGCTCAGCCAGCGCACCGGGCTGCGCTTCGAAGTGCAGCGCGCGCCCTGGGCGCGCGGCTTGGCGGCGTTGCAGAACGGTAAAGCCGATTTGATGACCGGGCTGGCGAAAACCCCAGAGCGGGAAGGATATATCGATTATCTGCAGCAGCCCTATTACGCCTGTGCGCCGCGTTTCTATGCTGCGCCCGCGCAGGCCAAGGCGCTGCAGAGCTATAGCCAGTTGGCCAGTCTGTCGATTGGCCATGTGCTGGAGTCGGCGTACTTCGAGCCGTTTGATTCGGATCAGCAGCTGCGCAAAACCGCGGTCAATACGGAGAACCAGTTGCTGGAAATGCTGGTGCGCGGCCGCCTGCAAACGGTGATCGGCACCGATTGCCAGGTCGACTATGAGTTGCGCGATGCGCGCTGGAATGGCCGTATCGCCAAGGCGGCGTTTCAGCCCGAGGCGCGTACCGATTTGTATATCGGTTTCTCCCGCCAGCGCGGTTTGCAGGCGCAGTATCAGCAGGTAAGCGAGGCCTTGGCGCAGATGCAGGCCGAGGGCTGGATTGCCAAGGCGGCGCAGCGTTATCAGTCCGCCGCGCCCTGAGCTGCGCCGCCTCAGCCATCAGTGCTCGTGCGGCTCGATATACACCTCGTAGATCATTTCCAGATCCCAGAACGCCGCCTCGATCTTGTGTCCGTCGAGGTCGCGGACAAAGCAGCCGTAATAGGGTTCGCCATATTCTGCGCGCGGGCCGGGGGCGCCTTCATCAGTGGCGCCGGCCTCCAGTGCGGCCTGGTAGAAGTCGTGCACGGCAGCCTTGTTCGACGCGACAAAGCCAAAGTGGCTGCCATTGCCGATGCTTGCCGGTTTGCCGTTGATCGGCGTCTGCACCCAGAACTCCGGGTATTCGCGGCCGTAGGCAACTGCGCCAGGGTGGGCGAGTACGCGCTTGCAGCCGAGGGTGGCGAGGACCTGATCGTAGAAGGCGGTGGCCTTGCCGAATTGATTGGTGCCGATGGAGATATGCGAAAGGATGCTGGGGTTGGCGTCAGCCATGGGCCTGTCCTCCTTGGGGTGGTCGCTGGCGTTCACTCGACTTCGGGCTGGGCGCTGCGCAGCATAAATAGACGAAACAGCACTACGCTTGAGAATAGTTGTAAAAAGCGACTTGCGCAGTCCAGCAACAGGCTGGCCAGGGCGTTGTCGGCGAAGGTTTCACTGGAGTGGCTCCAGCCGTCGAGCAGCCACAGCGGCAGCATGACGATCAGGATGCAACCGAGCATGGGCCAGAAGTAACCGCTGCTCAGTTGGAAGCTCTCGTGCAGCGCCTTCATCGGGCTCAGACCGCGCAACACCAGCAGGTATTCGGCAAACGCCAGTTTGACCATCAGCCAGATTCCCGGCAGCACGAACAGCGATGCTCCAAGCAGAATCGCCAACGTATTGAGCCCCGCCAGCAGAGCAAAACTTGGCCACAGTCGTAGGCTGGCGGCCAGCAGATCACGAGCGCGCGGCTGCAGGCCCTGGCTGCGTGCGTCGAGAAACAGGATCAGCGCGGCGCTATACAACGGGTAGAACAGGAGGCCGGCGAGCAGGCGCCAGAGGGTCGCGGATTCGGCGGCCACCAGGCTGGTGACCTGCTGCAGCAACAAGCCTTCGAGCACGATCAGCGGCAGGCACAGGCGGGCAATCGCCGCCAGGTTGTGGCTGAAGAAATACCAGGAGTCGCGCAAAGCGGAGAGCATATTCATGGGGGCAGGTCGTACTCGAATTCAGGCTCGCACTCTAGCTGATCCTGCTTTCCGCACCCAGTAACGCGGCAAGCAGATCCGCGCTGGTAAGCACCTCGGCATATTCATCGCGCAAGTTAGCCATGGCCATGGCGTGCACCTCATCGGCGCTGCGCAGCTGCCCGTAATAGTCAGTCTTGTCGAAGGTGTAGCAAGCATCCGCCACCACTTGGGTGATAAAGCCCAGATTGCTGGCGCTGCGTGCGGTGGCTTCGACCGAGTTCTCACTGGCCACCCCAACTATGACTAGGCGGCGGATATCGCGTGCATGTAGCCAGCGCTCAAGGCCGCTATGGGTAAAGGCGTCGGTCACGTTCTTTTCGAACACCTGCTCGGTAGCCCGTGGCGCCAATGCCGGTTGGAACAGCGCGCCACTTTGCCCTGGGGCAAACACCGAGTCGGCCTGACGGGAAATATGGCGGATATGCACCAGCGGGAGGTCCGCACTGCGCCAGTATTCCAGCAGCTGGGCGATGCAGGCTTCGGCGCCCGGGTTGTTGCGCGGTGTGCTGACGCGCTGGATGCCTTGCTGCATATCGATAATCAGCAGTGCTGGGGTTTCTGGCGTATTGGCGGTGCGTGGATGCATTTCGACCGTCCATGGCTGTTGGCTGGCATACTGCGCGCTGACTTTAACCTGAGGGCTTTCTGCCCGTCAGCCGCATGATGAGGATTACCGGTGAAGAAGATCGCCGTATTCGCCGATGTACAGAACCTCTATTACACCGTGCGCCAGGCCTATGGTTGCCATTTCAACTACGCCGCGCTGTGGGCCGATATCAGCCAGCATGGGCAGATTGTCGAAGCCTACGCCTACGCCATCGATCGCGGTGATCAGAAGCAGCAGCAGTTTCAGCAGATCCTGCGCAACCTCGGTTTTACCGTGAAGCTCAAGCCGTTTATCCAGCGCAGCGATGGCTCGGCCAAGGGCGATTGGGATGTCGGCATCACCATCGACATCATGGACGCCGCGCCGCGGGTCGATGAAGTGGTGCTGGCCTCCGGCGATGGCGACTTCGACCTGCTGCTGGACAAGATTCGCGGCAGTTATGGCGTCGAGGCCGTGGCCTATGGCGTGCCGGGGCTGACCGCGCAATCGCTGGTACGCGCCGCCAACCGCTACGTGCCGATCGACGGCGCACTGTTGTTGAGAAACTGATCAATGCTTGCCGATTCCATCGCCGTACTCGATTTTGAAACCACTGGCATGTCGCCGGCCCAGCAGGCGCGCGCCACCGAAATCGGTGTGGTGATCGTCGAGGGTGGGCGAATTGTTGCGCGCTATCAAAGCCTGATGAACAGCGGCGCCTGGGTGCCGCCATTTATCGAGCAACTCACCGGCATCAGTAACGCCATGCTGCGTACCGCACCGCCTGCCGCGCAGGTGATGCAGGAAGTGGCAGAGTTTGTCGGCGACCGTCCGCTGCTGGCGCATAACGCCAGTTTCGATCAGAAGTTCTGGGACGCCGAGCTGGCGCTGATTCGCCGCCAGCGCGTGCGGCCGTTTGCCTGCTCCTTGCTGTTGTCGCGGCGCCTGTTGCCTATGGCTCCGAGCCACAAGCTGGGCAATCTCAACCAGTGGATTGGCCTGCCCGATACCGGCAAGGCGCACCGCGCGCTGGCCGATGCGGAAATGGCCGCCAATCTGACCTGTTTTATGGCGGCGCTGCTGCGTGAACGGCACGGCATTGCCGATATTTCCCATGAACTGCTGTGCAACCTGCAGCGGGTGCCGGCGGCGAAGATGTCGCTGGCGTTGCAGAAAATCCGCGACCACGCATTCAGCTAGACACGTAGCAATAAAAAGGCCGCTCGATTGAGCGGCCTTTTGCGTTTCAGTGGGTGTACTCAGTTCTGCGCCAGCTTCTGCTCGTACTGGGCGAGCATCTTCTGTGCGTGGGCCACTTCCAGAGCCTCCATGGCGTTGATCGGTTTGATCGCCACGGCGCGCTTGAGGTGCTGCAGGGCCTTGGCCTGTTCGTCGTCGCCATACACGTAGGTCAGGGCGTTGGCGTATTCGTAATGGCCGATGGGCAGGTTGTCCTGGGCTTTGAAGCTGCGGCTGAAATACTTCTCCATATTGTCGGCGCTGACGCCGTAAGTCATGCGTCCGACCATCTTGCCGACCTTGCGGATCACCCCAGCCTCATAGCCGCCATACAGGGCCAGAGCGAACGGCTGTTGCGGGTGTTTCGCCAGCAATACTTTCAGCTCTTCGGGGATCTGCGAGGTGTAGCCGCGCTTGAGTACCACCGGCACCGACAGCTCTTCGCCCAGGCGCGCCTTGGCGTACACCCGGCCGAATTGCGCCACGGTATCGGCCTGCACCAGCTCGCCGGCCTGGTCGGTGTAGGTGATCACTTCTTCCAGCAGCTTGTGCTTCTCGGCCTGGTCGGGCACCAGGAACATGGCGTAGACCACCTGGGCGAACATCGCCGGAATCTGCCCGCCGACGCCGAGTGCCAGACCCTGTTTCTTCGCTTCGGCAAAGTCGCCGCGGAACATCAGGCGCCAGACGTCCTGCAGCTTTTCCGCGTAGAGCTCGGCTTCCTCCGGTTTGCCGGTAAAGCCGGTGTTGGCCAGTACGGTTTTTTCCAGCGCCTGAGGATGAGTGGTGGCCATGGTCACCACCCAGTCGGCGTCGGGGAACGGGTAGTCGGCGCCGAAGCCACGGGTCAGTTGCGGCCAGGCCTGGCGCAGCTTGTCGCCCGAGTAGTCATAGGCGCTTTGGTCGTAGGGGAAGGGCTTCCAGTTGTCGGCAGCGACAGCGCTGAAACTGCAGGCGGCAAGTAGGGCAATAAGTGTGCGGCGCATGGCGATGACCTGATTGTTGTAAGTATGCGTCGATCATAAAGCGCTGCCGCCCGCGCCCCACCCATCCAAGGATGAGTTGCGCGGTTGTTCAGTTCGCCTGGGTCGCGCTGTTGCCGACCTTAAGCATGGTTGTCCTTGTGCTGGAACTGCCGGCGGTACTGGTTGGGTGACAGTTCCGTGTGCTGACGAAACAGCCGTGCGAAGAAGCTGGCATCGTCGTAACCGACTTCGTAGCTGATGGTCTTGATGCTTTTGCGCGTGGCGCTGAGCAAACCTTTGGCGGTTTCGATGCGCAGGCGTTGCAGGTAGTGCAGCGGTTTATCGCCGGTCGCGGTCTGGAAACGCCGCATAAAGTTGCGGATGCTCATGCCGTGCTCGCGGGCGACATCCTCAAAGCGGAACTTGTCGGCGAAGTGATCTTCCAGCCATTGCTGGATCTGCAGGATGGTCATGTCGTGGTGCAGCTTCTGCCCGCCAAAGCCGATGCGGCCGGGGGCGTAGTTGCGCTGCACTTCATAAAGAATGTCGCGGGCCACGCCCTGGGCCACGCTTGCGCCGCAGAAACGCTCGATCAGGTAGATATACAAATCGCAGGCCGAGGTAACACCGCCCGCGCAGTACAGGTTATCGGCATCCGACAGGTGCTTTTCCTGGTTGAGCAGCACCTTGGGGAAGCGCTCGGCAAACTCGTTGAAGAAGCGCCAGTAGGTGGTCGCCTCTTTGCCATCGAGCAGGCCGGCCTGGGCCATCCAGAACACTCCAGTGGCTTCGCCACAGATCGCGCTGCCAGCGGCGTGGCGCTGCTTCAGCCAGCTGAGCACCTGCGGGTGGCGCTGGCACAGCGCGTCGAAGTCATCCCAGAAGGCCGGCAGGATGATCACGTCGGCATCTTCCAGGGCGCCATCGACCGGAATCAGCACATCACTGAAGCTGCGCACCGGCTTCCCATCGGGGCTGACCAGGTGGATTTCGAAGGTCGGCGTCAGGCCCAAACCCTGCTGTTTGCCGTAGCGCAGGCTGGCCATGTGGAAGAAGTCCTTGGCCTGCATCAGGGTCGAGGCGAACACGCCTTCGGTGGCAAGAATGCTGACGCGGTGCAGCGGCGCTGGTGACTGAATAGGCATAGATATTGTTCTTATTAAGGCTAAGTGGTCATGAGCTGGCTGGATCGTCTTATTTTTTGGCGCTTGTGTCCAGTGTGACCAAGCGTTTGCTTGGCTAAAGTCGAGGCCACTTTAAAACCGCTCTATCAAGCAGGTGTTGCCATGATCCCCAGAACGATTTTCAGCTCCGAACACGAACAGTTTCGCGACAGCGTGCGCAAGTTCCTTGAGCAGGAAGCCGTGCCTTTCCATCAGCAGTGGGAGAAGGATGGCCACATTGATCGCGCGCTGTGGAACAAGGCGGGGGAGGCGGGGATGCTCTGTTCGCATATTCCGGAAGAATACGGCGGCATGGCGGCGGACTTCCTCTACAGCACCGTGGTGATCGAGGAAGTGGGGCGTCTGGGGCTGACCGGCATCGGTTTCTCCCTGCATTCGGACATCGTCGCGCCC